>JAQBNX010000094.1 GCA_028288385.1 Spirosoma sp. | reverse complement strand
CGTTATACAGTTCGATAGACGCCTGAGAATCGAAGGCGGAATGAACACCCAGCCCCAACGAGTCCCAATTTTCGGTCAGTCGGTTTTTCTCGGCGGGTAGCTGTTCCAGCAACGTAATGGCCCGATCAACGTAGGCCGGTTGTCCCCGATGGTGTGCGTAGGCTGCCAACAGGGGTACTACTGTATTTATAACGATGTTTTCGGCGGAGGTCTGTCCTAAGGTAGGTACTGTTTTTTCTGTTGCAGTGCCAAACCGATAATGCGACTGCCAGTAGCTGGATGGAGTTTGTTGCAGAGCCTGCAGTAACTGACCGGCATTGTCGTTTCCCACAAACAGCGAAAACAAACTGGCGTGTTTACTCACCAGCCGGGCCAGTTGGGCCAACCGGAGGGTGGGGAAGTTAGCCGGTCGCATCCGTCCCCATTTCCAGGCATGGGCTGTCACTTGTTTATCGGATAGCTGGTATTTAGCCGACAGGAACCGATACTCACGCTGAAGCGTCACAAAGTATTCGTCTGTGGTTTTCTGGCCAGTCTCATCGCTGGCATCGAGCAGTCCTGCCGTACCGAACAGCATGGCTTCTACCTGCAATGGGTTGTCGCGGTGTTTCAGCATGGCTTTCAGCGGCACCGCACGACTGAGTTGAGCCATTGGCTCTGCGTTGATTTTAAACCCCATGTTCACGGCCAGCAACCGGTACGTTGTTTCTTCCCAATCGCCACCCGTTGCATCGAACACGGCCTGAACACCGACAGCTTTACGCTCCAGCCGTTGCAGCATGGCCCTATCCAGCATCGACGTCATCCGCAGTGGCTGCACATAACGAAACTGTCCGGCGCAGGGAATAGCATCGGGCGAACTATTCAGCCGGGCATAGCGGTCAATCAGTGCCGTGTCGGTCAGTGGACTCAGTTCGATTGTGGGCAGGGGCGTTCCGTTGGCGCGGTCTACCCGCCGACCCGTGGCTACCCGGTCGTCCTGCCAGACAACGTGCAGGATGACGTTATCATAGGCGCGGTCGTGTTGATGCCGGTGAGCGAGCCAGTCCGATGTTTTGGTATGCATCTCTACCGTCCCACCCCACTCTACGTTGTTAATCAGTAAGCGGGCATTGAAAAAGTCCGGACCACTGTCATGATTTCGGAAACCCGGATGGAGTACCTGAACAGAGTCGCCGTCGGTAGTAGCCAGATCAAGTTTGGCAAAGTATTGATACTGCCAGAGAAAATATAGAAAGGCTTCAGACATAGCGGGCGGTCAGGCAGAAACAAGGGGTCAAGTATCCGAAATAAATGAACCAATGTCAATTAGACCACCGAGCAAACCGGTATGACCGTTAGGTTTTGGGTCCATGCTGCTTTGTTACTAAACACAATACTCCAGGACTATGAAAAAGTATTTTTTTTGGGTCAGTATCGCTCTATGCGCTTTATTCCTAAACCTAACCGTTCGCCCATTGGCCGACGGCTGGGTTAGCCTTTTTGATGGCAAAACCCTGAATGGCTGGAAAGCCGCAGAAAATCCCGCTACGTTCAGCGTGCAGGACGGCGCTATTATGGTAAATGGGCCAAGGGCACACCTCTTCTACGACGGACCCGTTAACAACCATAATTTCAAAAACTTCGAATGGAAGGCGCAGGTTAAAACCATGCCCGGTTCTAACTCCGGCATGTTTGTTCACACGGCTTATCAGGAAAAGGGATGGCCTAGCAAGGGTTATGAAATTCAGGTAAACCAGTCGCATACTGACTGGCGCAAAACTGGCAGTGTCTACGGCTTACAGGATGTAAAAGAAACGTTTGTCAAAGACGACGAGTGGTACACGGAGCAGATATCGGTACAAGGTAAAAAAGTGACCATTCGGGTCAACGATAAGATCATCAATCAGTACACCGAGCCCGATAGCATCAGCAATGGTGCAAGTGGTAAGAAGCTTAGTGCGGGCACCATTGCACTGCAGGGCCACGATCCTAAAAGCAAAGTGTTTTTCAAAGACATTATGATTCGTGTGTTGCCTGATTAAATCCTACTAACCTAAAAACAGGACGGGCGGCTTTGTTTAGAAGGCCGCCCGTCCTGTTTTTAGGTTAGTAGGATTACCGGAATCGCTGAATACTGAAATCCTGCGCATTTCCAGCTTCGCCAATACGAGCGTTTAGCGTATAAATCTGATTGTTCACCGCCACACTGGTTGTTGCTCCCAAATAGCCGCTGGCGTCAAACTTTACTATGGATGCAGTTTGCCAGTTGTCGCTGCTACGCACCTGAGCTACTCTGTTGCCCCCCGTAACAACGTACAGGTCACCATGGAGCAGCGTTAGACCATCGCCGGGCAAGGCACCCGTTCCAACCACTTCCGAGACAGCATTGCCGTTCCGCAAATCGACCTTATACAGTTTTCCCTGGCCTGTGTTGGCCACAATTAGGTAGCCATTCGGGTGATAAACAATGCCATTCAGCCCGAAGGTAGGACTGGAGAATCTGACGTCGTCTTTCACCAGGATGCTGGCTGTTCCGTCCGGCGTAACCTTATAAATCACGGGAGAAAAAGAATCCGTCACATACGCCGTACCGTCGGGAGCCAGGGTTACGTCATTGGCAAAGTTTGGAGCTTCTGCCGGTAACAGGGCATCTAAATCCGTCCGGCGTTCTAACTGGCGGGTAGTTAGGTTAAAAACCAAAAGTTCGGCCGTCTGGCGGGCGGTTGCCAGCGTACTCCTGACCGACGCACCCTGATCGCTGTTACAAACAAATACGCGGTTACCGGCTACTTTCATGCCGATGGCGGCAATCAGTTCTGGAGCCGTCAGCAGGTCTTCATAGCGGCCATCCGTATCAACCGTACCTATTTTTCCCAAAGGAATTGAGGTAACCAGAAATTTAGTTAACAGTGATGAGTAAGCGATGCCTTCCGGGTATTGCCGTTGGGCTACGAAGTTAATGCGCTCTGGAAACATTGCGTTTGGGCTACTGGGATGGTCTTCACAACTCATCAGCCCGTAGGTCGTTGCCACCAGCAACAGACCTAGAATCTTTGATTTTACCATCAGGTATTGGTTCAACACTTTATGTATATATCAACTCCTGGACGAATGCCCATGGTTTTGGAATCAAATGATACGTACGCTTTTTTGTTTGAATTTTTTTAGCTCTGGCTTATCATCAACAGCAAACTATTTTTGACAGTCCTGGTTTCTCCTGTATCAACTCTCCCCAACCTAGCAACGCTATGAATCATTTCACGACGCTGACGGAAGCAATGGAAGGCCTGCGCGAACGCGGCTATACGGTTGACTTCGCGCCAGCTAAAGACCACCTGAAAGCGACTACCGACGATAATATTAAACTGAGAAGTGACGAGTTCAACGTCGACGAATTTCACCGGTTCGAAGGCACTTCTGACCCTGGTGACGAAATGACACTCTACGCCATAAGCGCCACAAATGGTATGAAAGGCGTGTTTGTTTCGGCGCAGGGTACTTATGCTAATGAAGTCTCGCCTGAATTGATGGCTAAATTCAACGTAACGCACCCTAACATTAATACGGAGGGAGCTGTACAGCCAATAAATCCTGCGGCAGCCAGTCAATAGCCCATTTTGCCGACATATGCAAGAAAACAACCCGGAACATGTCAAATTTTCCGGGTTTTTCACTTATATTTGCGGCCTTTACACTGAAACGAGTCGTTCTTTTACGTACTGATACATCATGAAGTTATCCGAATTCAAGTTTGATTTACCCGAAAGCCTCATTGCCAAGCACCCAGTGGAACGGGGAGAATCGCGTTTAATGGTCGTTGACAGAAAGGCTAAAACCATTGAACACAAGCAGTTTTCGGATATGCTCAGTTATTTCGGCGATGGCGACGTAATGGTGATTA
>JAQBNX010000085.1 GCA_028288385.1 Spirosoma sp. | reverse complement strand
TTGACGTGGGTTGTTGTTTCAGTAAAAAAGAATGACTCGTGACTTACTGAGTAGCGTAATGGACTCATGGTGATGACCAAATTCTCCTGATGAACACCCGAAGATTATTTATCAAAAAGGCAGGTGGCTCTGTGGCGCTGGCCACAATGAACCCAGCCCTTATGCTGGCAAATCCGGCTCAGTCCAGCAGTCGAACGGGTGAAGACCTGTTCAAGCTGGGAATAGCCGGTTACAGCTTTGTCAACTTTAAGCTTGACCAGGCGCTGGACATGATGAAAAAGACCGACGTACATTACTTATGTATCAAGGATTTTCATTTGCCCTACAACAGTACCGCCGAACAGATCAGCCAGTTCCACGAAACCCTTAAAAAGGCCGACGTAACGGGCTACGGCGTGGGGCCTATCTACATGAAAACCAACCAGGAGATCGATAATGCCTTCGACTATGCCCGGCGCGTGGGCGTAAAACTAATCGTTGGTGTGCCGAACCCTGAGGTTTTACCATATGTCGAAAAAAAGGTAAAGGAGTATGATATGCGGTATGCGATTCACATCCACGGGCCGGATATTAAGCTCTGGCCAAATGCATCCTCCGTCATAGATGCTATCAAGAGCCTGGATCCGCGCATGGGCCTCTGTTTTGATATGGGCCATGATACTCGCTTTGGGGACGATGCCACTGCTGATTTGGAAAAATACGCCAAACGTATTTTTGACATTCACCTGAAAAACGTGACCGCAGCTTCTAAAGAAGGGAAAACCTGCGAACTGAGCCGGGGCGTTATCGACATACCCGCATTTGTCAATATGCTGCGTAAGGTGAAATACGATGGTGTGTGTAGTCTGGAATACGAAAAAGACATGAAAGACCCGCTGGCCGGAATCGCCGAATCAATTGGTTATTTCAAAGGTGTTTGTGATGCGTCCCGGCAGGGTCGGCGAAAAGCCTGATGACAGCACGCCGGATATACTTTAAGAAATAACGTGGGTAAAAAAGTCTTTAATAGCAGGTAAGTGAATGAATAACTCCAGACGCCATTTTATTAAAACAACCGCTTTAGGTACGGCCGGACTCACTGTAGGGGGCTTAGCCAGCGGTATGTCTGCTAAAAGTTACGCCAAAATCATGGGGGCTAATGAGCGGATCAACATTGCCATTATTGGGTTGGGTCGTCGGTTAGGAGCCTATTATGACCCGGTCTCGCGCAAAGACAGCAATGTCGAATTGGTGTATCTG
This sequence comes from Spirosoma sp., assembly GCA_028288385.1. Taxonomy (GTDB): domain Bacteria; phylum Bacteroidota; class Bacteroidia; order Cytophagales; family Spirosomataceae; genus Spirosoma. The sequence continues at coordinate 4,501 of JAQBNX010000085.1, read as the reverse complement.
TGCGATGTAATGAAGAGCCAGCGCGAAGCAGGAGTTAAAAAATGGGCCAAATTCATTACCAACACGCCCAAACTGGAGAACGACATACGCAAGGTGATTGCCGATAAACAGGTGGACGCCATTTTTAACGCTACCCCCGACCACTGGCACGCACCGGGTACGTGGCTGGCGGTGCAGGGTGGCAAGCACGTATACGTCGAGAAGCCCTGCAGCCATAATCCCCGCGAAGGCGAAATTTTGGCCGAATGCCAGAAAAAATACGGCAAGATTATCCAGATGGGCAATCAACAGCGCTCGGCTGTGGAGTCCATTGACATCATTAACCAGATTCACAACGGCGTTATTGGCACGGCTTACAAAGCCGTTGCTTTTTATGCCGCAACCCGGGGGCCAGTGCCCAATCCCAAGCCAGCTGCTCCGCCAGAAGGGTTGGACTGGGAGTTGTTTCAGGGACCAGCTCCCAGGCGTCCCTATACGCACGACACCTGGGATTACAACTGGCACTGGTACGGCTGGGACTACGGCACGGCTGAAAGCGGTAACAACGCCACCCACGAACTGGACGTAGCGCGCTGGGCCCTGCAGGTCGAGTACCCGGAGTATGTGACCGTTGAAGCCGCTAAACGCACCTTCCCCGAAGATGGTTGGGCCGTCTACGATACCATGGACGCTACGTTCCGCTTTCCCGGCAACAAGATTATCAAATGGGATGGCAAGAGCCGGAATGGTCATAAAACGTATGGCAGCGACCGGGGCACAATCATCTACGGCAGCAATGGAACTGTCTATGTCGACCGGGATGGCTACACGCTGTTCAATCGCGAGGGTAAGGCTATTAAAGACAGCAAAGCAACTGGAACTGAAGCCGGTACGGCCCTGGGTGGGGGTGGAGACATGACCACACGGCACGTCGTTAATTTCTTTGAGGCTATCCGTGGCAAAGCCAAACAAGCGTCTCCGATTGACGAAGGCGCCCGGAGTACATTACTCTGCCATTTAGCCAACATTGCCTACCGCACGAATAAATCGTTTGAGGTCGATACAAAAAACGGCCATATCCGCGACCGCGACGCCATGAAGCTATGGAGCCGGGAGTATGAGAAAGGGTGGGAGCCCCCGTTCTAAGAACTGGTCCTGGCAGTCTGTAACTAATGACAGCTCTGGAGTGGCCCTTTCATTGGTTGGTCGTTTTGCCTAACCGCTAGCCTTATGAAACGAAGAGATTTTGTGAAAACCACCGGTTTGATGGGCGGAGCGTATGCCTTTTCCGGACCTGCTGCGTTGGCTAACCCTTTTCCACCGGTGTCAAAAAACTGGCTCGATGGGCCAATGCGGTGGGTACAGCTTGCTTTCGTTGAACGAGATCCTGGTCAGTATGATCCTGATTTCTGGCTGGCCTATTTCAAACGCATCCATGCCGATGGTGCGTTGCTGAGTGCGGGTGGCGTTGTTGCATTTTACCCAACCAACATTCCCCTGCACCACCGAAGCGATTTTCTAGGCAATGCCGATACGCTGGGGTATCTGGTCGAAGGGTGTCGGAAACAGGGAATGTCGATCATGCTGCGCACTGACCCTCATGCGGCCCGGCAAAACGTTTACGACGCTCATCCCGACTGGATTGCCGTAATGGTCGATGGGCAAAAACGCCGTCACTGGGCTAACCCCGACCTGTGGGTGACCTGTGCGCTGGGACCCTACAACTTCGAGTTCATGACGCAGGTGAACACCGAGATCATGCAGCGCTACCAGCCCGAGGGAATTTTCTCGAACCGATGGGCCGGTCATGATATCTGTTACTGTGAGCACTGCACCCGCAATTTCAAGGCTTATGCGGGTCGGGAACTCCCTAAAAAACTAGACAAGTTCGATTCCACGTACCGGCAATATGCCGACTGGCGGGTGAAACGCCTGCGGGAGGTGTGGGCCTTGTGGGATGCTGGCATCCGCAAACAGCGGCCTGCTTCCCGGTTCATACCCAACGGTTTTCCCGATAAAGTGGTGACGGGCAAAGAAGCCGATCTTTTCTTTGCCGATCAGCAGGCACGACGGGGTCTCACGGCCCCGTGGTCGAATGGGAAAGGGGCTAAAGAGCTGCGGTCCACCCTTGGTCTTAAACCCCTCATTGGCATTTTCAGCGTGGGGATTGAGGAAGAGTTTCGGTGGAAAGATTCGGTGCAGAGCGATGCTGAAATCCGGATTTGGGTTGCCGAAGGAACTGCCAATGGCATGCGCCCCTGCTTCGTCAAGTTTGGGGGTGTCATTTATGACAAGCGGTGGATGGATGCGGTGGCAACGCTGTATGAAGGCTACCACCGCCATGAAAAATACCTGCGCAACACGGCTTCGCTGGCCAGGGTAGGGGTTGTGTATTCGGAACAAACCGACCGCAACTACGGCGGTAAGCCGTGGCAGCAGAAAACCAGCGACCATCTGGACGGCATGTATCACGCACTGGTCGAAAGCCGCACGCCCTTCGACATGGTCAACGACCGGTTGCTCGAACCCGATGACCTGAGCCGTTTTAAACTCTTGATTCTGCCCAATACGGCTGCCCTGTCTGACAAACAGTGTCGCCAGTTGGAGGGGTTTGTCAAAAACGGTGGAAGCATCGTTGCTACGTTCGAAACGTCGCTTTATGATGAAGAAGGTAAACAACGACCCGATTTCGGGTTGGCCGGCCTGTTTGGTGTTTCCTACAACCAGCAGGTAGAAGGTCCCCTGCGCAACAGCTACCTGCAATTGCGCAAAGATGATGCTGACAGCCAGACCCGGCAGATATTAACAGGGCTGGACGACACGCCCCGTATCATTAACGCCATATACAAGGTAGATGTAAAACCATTGACTCAATTTCCAAGCCCCGTTACCCTCATTCCTACGTATCCCGATTTACCTATGGAGGACGTATACCCGCGTGTTCCCGAAACGGATACCCGCGAATTATACCTCCGTCAGATTGGAAAGGGGCGGGTTGCTTACATCCCCGGCGATCTGGATCGGTCTTTCTGGCAATTATTGAATACGGACCATGGGCAACTCTTGAGCAATGTGGTGAGATGGGCACTCGATGAGGAACCCGTCGCTGACGTAACGGGCCCCGGAGTAGTGGACGTAACGGTATGGAGGCAAGAGAAATCTATGACCGTTCACCTGGTGAACCTCACCAACCCAATGATGATGAAAGGGCCTTTTCGGGAGTTGATTCCCGTCGAAGCTGATGTTTCTGTGACCGTACCAGTTGGAGCAACCGTGACGGGCGTCAACCTGCTGATGAGTGGACAAACGCCCAAATTCAACCTGAGTTCTGGAAAGGTGACGGTTAAGGTCCCCCGGATTTTGGACCATGAGATTGTGGCGCTCAATCTCCGATGACAATCTGCAATAACGATCTGGGATGAAGAGAAGCTGGGTTTTAGGACAATTTTGAGCCAACACCGGATGATTCACCCTCTGGTTTATTTATTACTAGCATCTGCAAACCCGCTATGGTCTGGAAACAAGTTATTGATCCCTTCGGGAACATCACCGTATCGGTACTGGTAGCGGCTTTGCCGATCATGTTTATCTTCTGGGCGTTAATTATCCGGAGGATGAAAGGCTATCAGTCCAGCCTGTTTGCTACCCTCATTGCCATGCTCATCGCCATAATTGTCTACGGCATGCCTGTCAAACTGGCTCTGTTGTCGGTGGCGCATGGCGCTCTGTATGGCCTGTTTCCCATTTGCTGGCTGGTGATTATGGCCGTGTTTCTGTTTAATCTGACGGTTAAGAGTGGCCAGTTCGAAATTATTAAGCATTTCATGGCATCCATTACGTCGGACCGGCGATTGCAGGCCCTGCTCATCGCGTTTTCGTTTGGGGCGTTTCTGGAAGGCACCGCCGGTTTTGGCGCACCCGTAGCCATTACGGCCGCCATGCTGGTTGGGTTAGGTTTTAATCCGCTCTACGCGTCGGGCATCTGTCTGATTGCCAATACGGCACCCGTAGCGTTCGGTTCCATCGGTATTCCCATCACCGTGGCTTCGCAGGTGTCGGGCATCCCGGAGATGCCCATATCGCAGATGGTGGGCCGAACGCTGCCCCTTTTGTCTATCCTGCTGCCGTTTTATCTGGTAATGATCGTTGCCGGATTTCGAAAAGCGCGGGAAGTCGGCCCGGCCGTGCTGGTGTCGGGCATATCGTTCGCCTTTTTTCAGTGGTTTGCCTCAAACTACATGGGACCAGCCCTGCCCGACGTAATTGCCGGTCTGGGCTCAATTGTCTGCCTGATGATTTTGCTCAGGTTCTGGTCACCCAGAACAATCTGGCGGTTTGCCAACGAACCTGCCCCAACCCTTAATAGGGAGGTTATCTATTCGGTTGGACAGATCATCCGGGCCTGGTCGCCCTTCATTGTCCTGACCTGTACGATCATTGCCTGGGGGTTGCAGCCCGTTAAGGACGTCCTGAATGCAACCGGGTCCACCCAGTTTGAATTTCCGGGCCTTCATCATGCCAT
>JAQBNX010000836.1 GCA_028288385.1 Spirosoma sp. | reverse complement strand
GGGGCGCACCAGGGCCGGGTTCAGCCGCGCGTCAATCAACAGCGTCGGGACCCGCCAGCCCTTCCCCACATCGCGCCGACCCCGTAGCCGCAGGACCCGCACCGGGCCGTGGTCGGTGACCTGGGTTTCCAGCGCGATCCAGCCGCTGGCCTCCGGCCCGTCCTCCGCCACCAGCGTCTCCAGCGCGCGGAAGAACCGGGCAAGGCGCATGATGGTGGGATTGTCTTTCGCGGCGGTCATCGCCTCGCGCCGCTGGGCGGCGGTCATGCCGGGACGGAAGCCGGGGTCCACATGGCGGTCCCAGGTCAGTATCCGGCCGTCCTTCGCAGTCTCGGCGGTGACATCAGCTGCCAGCATCGCATCCCGCCGCAGTGGTCCATCCGGCTGGCCGCGTAGTGTCTCTATGACGCGCCGGTACACATCGCGGAGGCGCTGGGTGTTGCGGCCCATGAAGTCGTTCGGCACCACCGCGTCACGCGTGAAGGCATCCAGGGCCAAGGTGATGCTGTCACTGTCCAGACCCTGCAGGCCGTCCTGCCATGGGGCTTCATCCACCACCACAGCGAACAACTCGCCCAGCGCCGCCGGCTTTGGTCCGAACAGCGATTCGTGCGGTACGAACCACACATCCGCACGCTGGCCTTTCTGCCGTTGGGCGCCGCATTCACCATGGAAGGGACAGACAAATTCCTTCCCGCCTTTGCGGCGGCGGCACACGTTTTCCTCCACCGGCAGGCCAAGGATTTCTGCGTCTCGCACCGCCGGAAGGTCGCGGCACATCTTGGTTTTCCGCTCGTCCGGTATCGCCTTGTCGAGATACCCCGGCGCTTGCGGGTCCAAGGCTTTCCTGCCGCGCCATCCGGCAGCGGTCAGGCCAGCGGATTCCGGCAGGTCCCTGAACCGTTCGGCCTGTTCCTCCGCCAGCAGGTGACGCGGCACTGCCACCGCGACATTGCGCGTGTCGCCGCGCTTGCGCATCACCTGCAGTTCGCGCGCGATGTGGCGAAGCGCGGCATCGGATTTCCCGGTCCCGACACCACCGCGGATCGCATGGACGGCGGCCACGCAACCGCTGTCCAGGTCATCGGGGATGAAATCCCGTGCGGCCACGATGAAGCTGGCCATCGCTTTCTGCAGCACCGCGCGGGCTTGCTTCACCGGCACCGCCTGGACCCCGCCGTGCCCTGGGTCGGACAAGGCCGCGTCTATGCGAGCCCGCACAGCCTCCAGGCCATGGTCCTGCAGCACATCGTTGAAGTCGGACTTATCGCGTCGCCGCCGCGCCCAGGGATGGGCCAGCACCACCGCGAAGCCTTCCGTGCGCCACCGGCTGACCGCTTTGCGCCGCCCCTTGGCACCTGGACTATCGGGTGGGTCATCGTCCGCGCACACCACCAGCCGGCGGCCGGGTGTTGGCTGAACCTTCCCGACACCACCCAGGGCAATCCATGTCTCGCGCCCGGTCGCGGCCCAGATGGACAGCCCGGTTTCAGGTCCCTCCGCCAGCAGCAGCGATGCGTCTCTGGCCGTTACCTGTAACGCTACCTGACGTGCGGGCAACCGCACCGCGGCGCCGGCTTGCGGCCCATAACTTTGCTTTGTCGGGCGCTTTTCCATGTCGGGTTGTTTTGTCGCCTCAGTAGTCAAGTGGACTAGCTGCACCGCCTGCACCTCGCCCGCGGTGGTGGTGGCAGCCACGATCAAGGCGCAGCGCCCTGGGTGATACCGGACACACTCCGGCCAGCCGGCGGCCGGTGCTGGAATGCGGCGCGTGTCGGTCAGGTAGCGTTCCGCCACGGTCCCGCGGACCTCGCCCGCTTTGCTCCACAGCCGGCGGGCAAATGCGATTCGCGCCGCGTCGCTGGCGTCCGGTTTCGGCGCGCCTGTGACGGTGGGTCGCGGCGGTGGCGTGTAGTCCACCGGCAGCCGCAGCAATGCCCGGGCATAGTCCAGCGCCGCCGGGAAGCCACCGCTCCGCTCCCGCTGGATCAAGTCCAGCAGGTCGCCGCCTTCATCGCCATTGGCATGGTCTGACCACAGGCCGCGCTTGGGCCCGCGGATGACCATGGCCAGCGCGCCCTTGCGGCCCCAGCGCCATTCGTCGCGGGTGCGGTGGGCCGGCTCGCCCAGCAGTCCCAGGGCCACGTCCTCGGCGCGGGAAACCAGCCCCTGGCGGATGGCGTCTAGTGCGTCATCGTCACCGCGCGGCATGGCCACCCCCGGCGCATGGGTGCGGGCGGGGTGTGGCCTGGTTTCGACCAGGTGGCCGGGTGTCGCCTAGTTCGTCGTCCATGCCGCCTCCAAAGAGACGACAGACACAGGCACTACTTGCGAGAGAGCAGGCGTTCCGACGGCGTTGGTTGCAGTCGCGGACACGCCATTTCGTGACTACCGGGAACCGGGGTAGCGCACTATTATCTCCACAGGTAGAGTTGGACCAGCACGCCCATATCTGCCGTTTTTCGCCCCTCGCCGTGGTTGCACGCGGCGGGGGGCACTTAATTCTGCCCTCTGTCGAACCTGGGCGACCATCGCCCACGCTCCGGGGGAGTATCCACGGTGCAATCCTGCCCCGCCTCCACATCTGGGGCAACGCTCCGCAGTGCGAGCCCAGGACTATGCATCACAACACTGGCGGCCAAACGCCGGCTGGCAGCCGACCATTGTAGCTTTCCGGGGCCTCCACCCCGCCGATGCGGAACACCTCCGCCTCCGTCATGCGCCGGCCGCGAGCAATGGCCTGGTCCATGGCCTGGATCAACGCCGGGTAGTCATTCGAATGCAGCGCCATGGTCATGGGCGGATGGGACTGGAACTTGGCCCAGTAGCGGTCCATGGCCTCGCCCAGGGCGATCGTCATAGGTGCACGCCCACTGGCGGTTCGTGGATGCCCAGCGCGGCCGAATCATAAGTTGTCCGGATCATGTTGTGGCCTTCCAGCCGGCACTCCAGCCGCATGACGGTGGTGAGTGCGACTTGGACCAAATCCTGGTCAGTTTGGCCCATTAAAACCTCAGTGGAACATCGCTTATGCGCACGTCGATATGCGAGAAATCCCGGGCGGCTAGGTAAGACCTAACCGCTTCCTGTGACAATTTTGGAAAGCGGCTGGGCCCCAAGACGATTTCCTTTAGCGGGAGTTTGCGTGGATTTACTCCAGCGAATCTTTTAGGTGCCAGCTTGGTATAAGGAACGAGACCCGTGTGTCCTGAACGGAAGTGAAGTCG
>JAQBNX010000069.1 GCA_028288385.1 Spirosoma sp. | reverse complement strand
GCATGCTGTCAGCCACCGTCCCCCCGTCGGTACGGTGACGATGCTCCCGTGTCTGGGCCGCAACAGACAATGTTAATGCGCATAAAAAGCCGAGCAACAGAACTTTACGAATGGTGGTCATGGGAAGGCAGGGGCGTGTTCAGGCGAAGGTAAGTGCCATCGGTAAAGCGTACGAACGATGCAATCTAACATGAAATTAATGTATGGCGTAATGCTACGTTATCATAACACCCTACTCAGATAAAGAACGCTGGGCTTCTTCCATTATCTGGGCTAAATCGAGGTCGGTTGAGGGTGTGGTATCCGCTTTTAAGACGCGTTTCATGTAGGCTAGTGCGTCTTTCGTGTAGGTGGGTAGCGCCGAGACGACACAGTCTGACGGGACATATAGCGTGTAGTCGCGTACATAGGCGTCATTAGCTGTAAACAATATGCAGGAATCGGCACTGATACCCGTCAGAATCAGCACTTTGGTATCCAGGTAGTTTAGCAGCGTTTCGAGCGTAGTAGCGAAGAAGGCCGAATTTTTAGGCTTCAGCACCGAATAATCATTGGGTTCGGGGTGCAGGCGTTCAGCCAGCGGCTTACCCCGAACTCCGTCATTGAGGCAATGGTCCAGTACCTCATTAAAATCCGATTTCCAGCGACCAAAGTTATCATTAGCATAAATAATTGGAATGCCTAGGGTGCTGGCGCGCTGTTTTAGGTTGGCAATGCGATCGGCTGCCATGAGCGTAGGTTCCAGGTAATCTGGCCCTTCCGGAAACTCCAGGTCATTGATCATGTCGATAATGAGCAGGGCTACCGGTCCGGAATCAGGCGCGTTACCATGCAAATCATTGCTTGTATTCGTCATGTGTGTTTAATGAGCTCATAAGGGATATCATCGTCTTAACAACAAATGAGGCCGTTTTGCTCTTTATTTTGAGGCAAATGCCAGCACCCTCTATCTTTGTCCGATGTTTACCAGCCCTTTTCGAATCTGTTTAGCCGTCTTGTGTGGCAGCGCAACGCTGTCCGTTGCGCAGTCCACTACGTCCGTTGTACCTTCGTCGCTCGAGGATACGTTGCAGCTCAATGAAGTGGTTGTGCGGGGCTACGCCACCAACCGGCGGCTGCTGGAAACCCCGGCGTCTATTGGACTGCTTACACGCCGGGATTTAAATCAGCGGTTCGGCACGCCCACGCTTGTACCGGCGCTCAATACGTTGCCGGGTGTGCGGGCCGACGAGCGCTCGCCGGGAAGTTATCGGCTCGCCATTCGGGGTAGTGCCATTCGGTCGCCATTTGGCGTGCGCAACGTGAAAACATACTGGAACGAACTCCCCCTCACCGATGCGGGTGGCAATACGCCCCTGAATGCCCTCGATGTGCGCAGTTTGGGACGTATCGAAGTAATTAAAGGACCATCTGGCAGTTTATATGGTGCGGGAACTGGCGGCACCATTTTGTTCAGTGGCCTGTCAGTTCCGGCCAATCAAACGAACGTAGAAGTATCAGGCTTGGGGGGCAGTTATGGATTGCTGGGAAATGGCGTATCGGTACAGACTGGCAAAAACAACTCGGCTATTGCCGTTAATTACAACCACCTGCAATCGGATGGCTACCGCGAACAAAGCGCGCTGGTACGGGACAATGTCAGCCTCATGGGCTCATTTGGCGTTAGTGACAAACGAACCATATCGGTACTGGGGCTGTATTCCGACCTGCACTATCAGACACCCGGTGGCCTGACCGAAGCTCAGTTCCGGGCAAATCCGCGGGCATCCCGCCCGGCTACCAGAACTCTGCCCGGCAGTGCTGAACAACAGGCCGGTATTTACCAGAAGCTTGGCTACCTGGGTCTGTCGCATGAGTATCGCTGGAATGACCGGATTCAGAACACAACCGTTCTTTACGGCTCAACCACCGATTTTGCCAATCCCTTTATTACCAACTACGAAAAACGCGCCGATCAGGGCATAGGCGGACGTACCCTTACGCAAATCCGTTTGCCCAACGGTCCGCTGCCCACGACATTCACCGTTGGTGCCGAACTGCTCCGCAATTTTACCATTGACCGAAACTTTGGCAACCGGAAAGGTGTGGCCGACACCATTCAGACCGACGAAGAACTCACGGCCCGACAGTCAACCGTTTTTGCGCAGGCCGAAACAGAACTGCCTGCCCGCTTTCGGCTTACGGCCGGACTGAGCCGCAACGACGTTCGTTATGGTTTTCAGCGTTTTCCAACCCGGGCGCTTAACGCCCAGCCAGCCCAGGTGTTGACCCGAAATTTTCAGCCTGTGTGGTTACCACGGGTGGCGTTGTTACGTATGTTTGGGCAAAACGTGTCAGTGTTTGCGAGCATCAGCACCGGCTATTCAGCACCGTCCAGTCAGGAAGTACGCCCCTCAGCAGGTGGCTTCAACAATCTGCTCAATCCTGAACGCGGCACTAATTATGAGGTGGGACTACGCGGGTCGGCCTTGCGAAGCCGACTCCGATTCGACGTAACAGGGTATCAGTTTCAACTGCGCGAAACCATCGTTCGGCGTTCTGATGCAGCCGGGGCTGAGTTTTTTGTCAACGCGGGTCGCACCAATCAACGGGGACTGGAGGCACAACTTTCGTACGATTTCGTGATTCCGTCATTCGACAATACGAACTTCCTCTCCCTGTTTCGACTCTGGAATAGCCTGACACTTACTGACTACCGATTCCGGGATTATCAACAGGGAGCCACCGACCTGTCGAACAACCGACTACCGGGTGTTGCTCCAACAACGTTCGTGACGGGCCTGGATGCGGAGACCAGAGTTGGTTTATACGCCCACCTGACCTACCAGTTCCTAAACCCTTTTCCGCTCAACGATGCCAATACGCTCCAGTCTGATCCAACCCAGTTGTTACAGGCCACACTGGGTTTTCGCCGGGCACTGAGCCAGCACTGGACGCTGGACCTGTACGCAAGTGGTGACAATCTATTGAACCGAACATACTCCCTGGGCTATGACTTAAATGCGGTCGGCAATCGGTACTATAATGCAGCCCCTGCTCGTAATGGCATTGCTGGTTTGCGGGTGAGCATGAAGTGGTGATCCGCTGATAATCTAGTTATCACCTTTACCCTTATTTAAGTAAGGCATTAATAAAACGCTGACAGTTCAAAGACTTCTTTCTAGACTAGTGCGATAAAACTCTTTGCCTTACTAATGAAACCAGACGAAAGCAGGGCAAGGGGTACGTATTATTATGGACATAAATATCAGTACAACATTTCCATACGCAACTTAAAGAGCAATTCGGCTACCTTCCATCACAGTTAGTCCCTGTGGTAATTCTATAGCTGCCTCAAATTTTTGCTATAGACCTAACTATTCCCGCTTTTTCTTGACTATTGATTTATCTTACCATTGCCTGTTGCTTTGATTCTGGAGTATTAACTTCCTCCGTTCCAACCATTTAAAACTTTTATGATTCAAGTTTATGTTGTTTCGACTTAATGAAAAGAGTATGATTTTTAGCTCTAGTTCACTTAAAATCTCTTATAAAGAATGCTACCCAATTTGATTTTATAAGGCAATAACCTATCTCGGTTAAACATATTTGTTACAATTAACAACTTTATTACTTACGCTTCCTGAACTACTTAATTTATACCCGATTTCTGCATTGACTTTTATCATTACATTACCTTTAGCTATAGTTTTCTGGTACACAAGCTAAACTGTTTTTGTCTTTATGGCTGCCATTTATAGTTTTGGCAACTGATTTTCTCTTGTACAACCGGAGCTTGCCATTACCTATACACATTTAAATCAAATCACTGATAGGGTGTTAATTTCTAATTACTATCTCAATCCCAGCAGTAATGATAATAGTTGGCATTAGTGCATCCCTAATTAAGTTAGCTTTGACATAATCTGCTATAAATCTGCCACTTTATATTAGCCACTTACAAGGTTAAAATAATTAGGCAGATTTATATTATTTGATCTTACCATAACAAAATCCGCCTAAAACATCCATAGCTCAACGGCCACTTCGTTAAAAATTATTTATAGTAGACCCTAAACCACAAGCAGTCTGATGGCTCAGTCAGTCAAGAATGTTTTTGATGAATTCGTCCTGTCAAAAGTAGCATTTTATAGTCAGCTCATAGAAACACTTAGCTTAAAATGCGGAAGCTGAATACAGTTTGGGTAAAAAACAGCCTTACTTATTCAGTGTTTAACTAGTACTCCTAGCAATAATTAATGACTACTTTAATAATTTACACAAGAAACCATTTTCATGCAAACAGTTCAATACCAGTTTATTACATAAAAAGTATTGGACTCTCCATTCCACTATAGAATTTATTATCATTTATTTACCATCTCATTTGTTTCGAGGTTTTAAAGATAAGGAGTAGGCTATGACTACTTAGTCATTTAATAAGCATGCGCTTTCATTTATCTGACATTTTATTAAATGAACAATGGGGTGGCTAGAAAATCTGGTAGTATTAAACTAAAATTATAGTATAACTTTGCATCGTTTATTACCTATTATACTGTCTATAAAATGAAAGCATTATCATTGAGTTTCTTTTCCTCTCAGGACAATAGTGAGCCGAAAAAGAAGGCTGCGAAGGCAGAACCTAAGTCTGCTCCGCTAACGGGTTACCTCTCTCCTGCCGGTAAATTAGTTTTCCCAGCTAAAACGGTTAGCCAGTTGACCTTCAACCCCGACACTACAAGTTTCAAGATCGGCACGCAGGAAGGCAAACGAAAAATCAAGTCGCTGTACCTGGTTCCTGCTGACGAAAGGTCGTCAGATACGTTTGATATGGTAAAAGCGGCTAAAAGTTACACAATTTCATTGGCTGTTATTTTACAAAAGGGTGGTATTGATTTTGTTAATACGAAATATACGTTTACTATAAAACCATTTACCTACGAAGGTGGCGTATCAGGCTATGAACTGTTATTGAGCGACGCAGCCCCTAAACAGCCATACACCGGGAAACCACGCGGGCGTAAACCAAAAACCGATTAAGTCAGCACCAGACAATTACCCTATTCGTTATGAGCTAGCCCCTGCGGTAATACTATAGTCAGTTAAGCACAAAGCCAGGTTCACCAATTAAATTATTGTATTAGTTAGTTCTTACTAGGCTGTTTTAGAAATCTCCCGCATTTGAATCTCCCAGCCGATCATATTCGCCTGCTTTTTGGTCTTAAACTGCGCCAATTACGACTCGATAAAGGGTTATCGGTTAGCGAACTTGCTCAACAGTCGGGTTTGTCTGTCTCTTACGTTACCGAGATAGAGAAGGGTCGAAAATACCCCAAAGCCGATAAAATATCGGCTTTGGCTAATGCCATGCAGGTTGATTATGACTCGCTGGTTTCCCTTAAATTAAGTAAAAAATTAGAGCCTATTTCAGATTTTTTGCGCTCAAAATTTTTGACTGAAATCCCGCTCGAACTGTTTGGAATCGACCCCTCCGACCTGCTCGAATTACTGGTGGAAGCGCCGGCGAAGGTAAGCGCCATGCTCCGGACGTTCATGGACATTGCGCTTACCTATAACATGAGCGTTGAGCGGCTGTATCTGACCATGCTGCGGTCTTATCAGGAAATGCACGACAACTATTTTCCTGATATTGAAGCGGACGCCGACCGGTTCCTCAGCGAGTTTGCCGGGCAGGGGCAGGTAATGAATGAAAGCCTGCTGATAAACCTGCTCAAAATGCGCTATGAAGTTCACATTGAGTTATTCGACCCACTCACCCAGCCCGATCTAACAGCGCTACGGTCAGTATACAGGCCGGGCAAAAAGACGCTGCACCTTAATGCCAACCTGTCGGTTGAACAGCGGGCATTTATTCTGGCACGGGAGGTAGGGTTTCAGTATTTGGCGCTAAAAAATAGGCCCTATACATATTCATGGGTCGAAGCAGAGTCGTTCGAGCAAATCTTGAATAACTACAAAGCGTCTTATTTTGCGGGGGCTATCTTGATTCGGCGTGATGATTTAGTGGCCAAAGTGACGGAGTTGTTCGCCCGCAACACGTGGAGCAACGAAGCATTCCTCCAGTTAATCACGACGTTTAATTCAACTCCGGAGCGGTTCTTTTACCGGTTAAGCAACGTCCTGCCAAGCCACTTTGGCATTGATCAATTGTTTTTTTACCGATTCAATCACAGCGCCGGACAAACCACATTTCAATTAACAAAGGAGATGCACCTGTCGCGACAACAGGGACCGAGAGGTATCGTGGATGAGCATTCGTGCCGCCGGTGGATCGCCCTGACAATCCTGCAGGAACTTCAGTTTTTGCAGCAAAATAAGGGCTTCGACGGTACGCTCTGCCGGGCTCAGCTCTCCGAATACGCTGATGCAGGGCAACAGTACCTGATTATCTCGGTTGCCCATCCTTTTCAGGCGCGAACCGGCGAACCGGCTACGCAGCAGAATATGAGCGTGTCGATGTGTTTTGCCGTAAACGATACGTTGAGAGGTAAATTGACCTTTTTAAATAACCCTGCTAACAAAATCCCTTTTCGCGTAGTGAATGAAGCCTGTGAACGGTGCGGAATTTTTGATTGCCGTGAGCGGGTAGCAGCCCCTATAGTTCTGCAAAAAAAGCGACAGTTTGCGGATATGAAATTGGCTATGGATAAGCTGAAGTAATTTTTCATCCCTTAAAACGCGAATGCCCTAACGTCTACGTTATGGCATTCGCGTTTTAAGGGATGATGCTACGAGTCAACCTATACGTTCTCTTTCATACGGATGATATTCAGGGCGGCACCCGCTTTGAACCACTCGATCTGCCCCTGGTTATAGGTATGGTTTACCATGAACTCGTCCATGCTGCCATCGGCGTGGTACAGGACGATCTCAAGCGGACGACCCGGTGCAAACTCCGTAAGTCCCTCGATGTCGATGGTGTCATCTTCCTGTACCTTGTCGTAGTCGGCGGGGTTGGCGAAAGTCAGCGCCAGCATACCCTGCTTTTTCAGGTTTGTTTCGTGAATCCGGGCAAACGAACGCACCAGAATAGCCCGAACGCCGAGAAAGCGTGGCTCCATGGCTGCGTGTTCGCGAGAGGAGCCTTCGCCGTAGTTCTCGTCTCCCACGACCACCGAACCAACACCAGCCGCTTTGTAGGCCCGCTGAACGGCCGGGACTTCGTCGTACTGGCCAGTCAGTTGGTTTTTTACGCTGTTCGTTTTATCGGTGTAGTAGTTCACTGCGCCAATAAGCATGTTGTTCGAGATGTTGTCTAAATGTCCGCGGTACTTAAGCCACGGCCCGGCCATGGAAATATGGTCGGTGGTGCACTTGCCCTTTGCTTTGATCAGCAATTTGAGACCTGTCAGGTCAGTACCCTCCCAGGCTGGGAATGGGGCCAGGAGTTGCAGCCGGTCCGACGTGGGAGAAACCAGCACATTTACACCCGATCCATCCTCAGCGGGGGCTTGGTAACCGGCATCGTCAACCGCGTAGCCTTTCACCGGCTGCTCAATGCCCTGCGGCTCATCTAACTTCACCTGCTCGCCCGCTTCGTTGGTCAGCGTATCGGTCATGGGGTTGAACGTCAGGTCACCGGCAATAGCGAAGGCCGTCACAATTTCGGGCGAGGCTACAAAAGCATGCGTACTGGCATTACCATCGTTACGCTTGGCGAAATTCCGGTTAAACGATGTAATGATTGAGTTTTTGCGAGTTGGGTCATCCATGTGCCGGGCCCACTGCCCAATGCAAGGACCGCAGGCATTAGCCAGCACAACCCCCCCCATCTCCTCAAATGTACCCAGCAGCCCATCGCGGTCGGCTGTGAAGCGTACCAGCTCCGAACCGGGCGTTACGGTGAACTCGGCCTTTACTTTTAGCCCTTTGCTCGTTGCCTGGGATGCAATTGAGGCTGAGCGGGTCATGTCTTCGTAACTGGAGTTTGTGCAGGAGCCAATCAGGCCCACTTCCAGCTTCTCCGGCCAGTTGTTGTCACGAACGGCTTTGGCAAAGTTCGATAGCGGCCAGGCCAGGTCGGGCGTAAACGGCCCATTGATATGCGGCTCCAGTTCGGAGAGGTTGATTTCAATGAGTTGGTCGTAGTACGTAGCGGGGTAAGCATACACTTCGTCGTCAGAACGCAGGTGCACTCTCACCGCATCGGCGGCATCGGCTATTTCGGCCCGGTTGGTAGCCCGAAGGTAATCGGCCATTTTTTCGTCATAACCAAAAATGGATGTCGTTGCCCCAATTTCGGCTCCCATGTTACAGATCGTACCTTTGCCGGCAGCCGATAGCGTTTCGGCCCCTTCGCCGAAATATTCGACAATACAACCGGTGCCTCCTTTCACGGTCAGGATACCTGCCACGCGCAGAATCACGTCTTTGGCCGATGCCCATCCGCTTAGTTTGCCGGTAAGTTTTACACCAATGAGTTTTGGCATTTTCAACTCCCAGGCTAAACCGGCCATCACGTCGCAGGCGTCGGCACCACCTACCCCAATGGCAATCATGCCCAGGCCACCGGCCATGGGGGTGTGCGAGTCGGTACCGATCATCATACCACCCGGAAAGGCGTAGTTTTCGAGCACCACCTGGTGAATGATACCCGCGCCGGGTTTCCAGAAACCAATACCGTATTTGTCAGAGACCGACGCTAAAAAGTCGTAAACCTCTCTATTCTTGTTTTTAGCGATATCCAGATCCTGTACAGCGCCTACCTCAGCCTGAATCAGATGGTCGCAGTGGACGGTCGAAGGAACAGCTACCTGCGACCGACCTGCCTGCATAAACTGCAGGAGGGCCATCTGAGCCGTGGCATCCTGCATGGCTACGCGGTCCGGCGCGAAATCCACGTAGGCTTTCCCTCGTTCAAAAGCCTGTGTGGGCAGCGCTGATCGACTGGGCAACGACGTAGCAGTCGGGTCGGCTCCGGGTTCTGCAAACAGGTGACTGTATAAAATCTTTTCCGAGAGGGTCAGTGGTTTACCCACTGCCTGCCGGGCTGCTTCGACGCGCTCACCAAGATTGGCATACACGCGTTGAATCATTTCTACGTCAAAAGCCATAATAAAAAAAGAGATAACGGTTACTGAACAAAGGTATTCCTGTAAATATTTAACCAACAATCAGCGGGATTGGATTCCGGTTGGCGGATCAAAAGTAAAGGTTTCTAACTCGTTTTGGAAATATTGCTCCTGACACGTTCCATAGCCTCTTATTTCACGCCTGCACCGCTCCTATTTCGTTAAAGTGCGTTGGCAAAGCAGACCTTGTCGACTTGTAGATTAGTGTAATTAATCAGTAGATTGCGTCTAAAAGCAATTAATTCAGTAAGGCCGTTGCATAAATTATCTTGTCTACACTTAAAACCTACGAACCCTAAACAGAGTTGTCAATTCGAACCAATCTTATATAATACGATTTTAACGCTCAAAAACTATGAAAAAAGCGATAATAGCAATGTCCATTCCGATGGCAATTTTCTTTTTTTATGCCTGTAAAAAAGACAATGGCACTACTACCCCAACTCCAACTGTCAGCAATACAACTCAGTTAGTAGCTGCGCTCACCAGCACGACTGGCACTTCGGGAGGTACCGGTGCCTTTTCAGGCAGCGTAGATAAAACCACGGGAGCTCTGAGTTACACAGTTACGTTTTCGGGTGTCAATGCAGCAGCCATCACGCTTGACCCAGTATCGACCTCGGCAACGTCTAGTACAGTTGGAAGCGTCCTATTGGCCGGAAGCTTACCAACGGTTTCTACACCTGTCACTGGTACTGCCACGAGTGGTACAGTCACAAGCGGTACTGCCACGAGCGGTACAGTCACAAGCGGTACTGCTACGAGTGGTACAGCTACGAGTGGTACAGCTACGAGCGGTACAGTCACAAGCGGTACAGCCACAAGCGGTACAGCCACGACAGGCACAACGCTTACAAGCCCGCAAACTGGCAATACAACGCTTTCAACAACCGTTGCTGCTGCCGTAGCGAGTGGACAATACAGAGTTAATATACGCACGGCAGCCCTCCCGAATGGTGCTATAGGGGGAACTATAACGGCGAAATAGGTGGAGCTATTCAGCCTCTCTAATCGACAACAATAGTTTGGTTGTTTCGAAGATAGTACTGAATCAATAAAACTATCAGATTCGCAATTTCAGGCCATCGAGCCTGGTTTTTCAACCCTATTAATAGGGTTGAAAAACCAGGCTCGATGGCCTGATTAGTTAAAAGCATTGTTCTGTGCCTGAAAACAAACTCACTTTTTATCAAGAAAAAAGTAGGGGCATTCAAGCTTATTTAGTTGCTTTGTGCCTAACAAAATAGTAGTAGAGGTCATTATTAGTGTGTAACTGAAACAATCCGCTTTTCACTACAAGTATCAAACGGGTATAGTTTGATGCACAATTACCAAGATTATGAACAAGAAAAACGCGCTTTTATCCCTAACGGCATTACTGGCACTGGGATTGACCATGAGTTCCTGTAAAAAGGACGAAAATCCG
>JAQBNX010000832.1 GCA_028288385.1 Spirosoma sp. | reverse complement strand
CAAAATTAGTTGGAGGTATTGATTTTTTGCCTTACTTGTGAACAGATACGATTGTTGTTATTGGAAAAGTACCAGTTAGAGCCTCTGCCGGCCATTCTTGAAACGACTAGGCCAAGAATGGCAGAATTGCTGATTGAACTGCACTATTTGCCTTGTCTGGATTATATTACAGGATTTGGGCAGTTTGATCAGGTATGGCTCGAAGCGCATGAGCATTACCAGAAACAAAGTTACAGAAATCGGTGCTACGTTCTGACGGCTAATAAAGTTGACACCCTGACGGTGCCGGTACTGCAAGGCACGCATCATCAGGCCATACGCGATCTTCGGATCGATAATAGCCAGGCCTGGCAACTGCACCATTGGCGGTGTCTGCAGGCCGCCTATGGTAAAGCACCTTTCTACGAATACTACGCGCCCGAATTCGAGCCGGTGTATCAAAGAAACTGGACATTTCTATTTGATTTGACGTTTGAATTGCTGACAATTTGTCTGAAACAAATACAGATAACTACCCCTATTCACCTGACAGAATGGTACGACAAGCAGCCGCCTACCGGTCTATTTGACGCTCGGTCATGGATGAATCCACGAAATGGGTTGAATTCGTATGTATTCTATCAGCCCACGCCATACCAACAAAACTTTGGTCCTGATTTTGTACCAAATCTGAGTGTTATAGACCTACTGTTTTGCCAGGGACCGCAGGCAGGTGAGTATCTGAAGCATAAAGCGTATCGCACCGGAAGTTGACCAAATAGATTAAGGCGGCTGGCGTGGTGCGATTTACTAAACTTTTCCAGCTTTTTTACCCGTTTACTCATTGACTCAGGCAAACGAACAAATCTCGTAATCGCTGCGTTAAACCAGTATTACGCTTACCTAAGAAGGAGATCGAAAGCGAATGGAAGCAAAATTCTCAAACCGCGTTAAGGAAGTCATCTCGCTGAGCCGGGAGGAAGCCTTGCGCTTAGGCCACGACTACATCGGAACTGAGCACCTGTTGCTCGGTATGATCCGGGAGGGTGAAGGTGTGGCGGTCGGGCTGCTGAAGAAACTCGGCATATCGCTTGACGAACTCCGGGTCACCATTGAACAGGCAACGAAAGGAACGGCCACCAACAACGTAAAAAATCTGGCGAATATTCCGCTGACGCGTCAGTCGGAGAAAACACTGAAGATTACGTATCTGGAAGCTAAGATATTCAAGAGCCCGCTCATCGGGACCGAACACCTGTTGCTATCAATTCTGCGCGACGAAGACAACGTCGCCACGCAGATTCTGAATAAATTCAACGTGAACTACGAAGTCATTAAGGAGATGTTGGAATATCAATCAACGGGAAGTCGCCCGACGATGGCGAGCGAGACCGACGATGACGACAACGAGCGGGGCATGTTTGGTGGCAGCGGCAGCGCTGGTGCCGGCAAAGACCCAAAAGGCTCTGAAAAGTCACGGACGCCGGTACTCGACAATTTCGGTCGTGATCTGACGAAGTTCGCCGAAATCGGCAAACTCGATCCGATTGTTGGCCGGGAGAAAGAAATTGAACGGGTGGCCCAGATTTTGAGCCGTCGGAAGAAAAACAACCCGATACTTATTGGCGAACCTGGCGTTGGTAAAACGGCCATTGCCGAAGGCTTGGCGCTACGCATTGTGCAGAAGAAAGTATCACGGGTGCTGTTTGGTAAGCGCGTTGTTACGCTCGATCTGGCTTCGCTGGTTGCTGGCACAAAATACCGGGGTCAGTTTGAAGAGCGGATGAAAGCCGTCATGAATGAACTGGAAAAATCACCCGAGGTGATCCTGTTCATTGACGAGTTGCATACCATTGTGGGTGCGGGTGGTGCGTCGGGTTCGCTCGATGCGTCGAACATGTTCAAGCCGGCATTAGCGCGGGGCGACATTCAATGCATCGGTGCCACTACGCTGGATGAGTATCGTCAGTACATCGAGAAAGATGGTGCGCTGGCCCGTCGTTTTCAGATGGTTATGGTCGATGCTACGTCTATCGATGAGACCATCGAGATTCTGAACAACATTAAAGACAAATACGAAGATCACCACCACGTCACCTACACGAAAGAGGCTATTGATGCTGCTGTGAAGCTGTCGGAGCGGTATATCTCAGACCGATTCCTGCCCGACAAAGCCATAGACGTAATGGACGAAGTGGGCGCCCGTGTTCACATCTCAAACATTACGGTTCCCGACGATATCCTGAAGCTCGAAGAGCAGATTGAGAATATCAAAAAGGAGAAAAACCAGGTTGTCAAGAGCCAGAAATACGAAGAGGCTGCTCAACTCCGCGATAAGGAAAAGCGGTTGATCGACCAACTTGATCGCGCCAAGCAGGCATGGGAAGAGGATACCAAGAAGCGTCGCTATACGGTCAACGAAGAAAGCGTTGCCGAAGTAGTTGCCATGATGACGGGTATCCCGGTCACGAGCGTTTCAAATGACGAGGGCAAGAAACTTGTCAACATGGGTGATGAGTTGAAAGGCAAAGTTATCGGTCAGGCTTCGGCTATCGAGAAACTAGTGAAAGCCATTCAGCGGACGCGTGTCGGCCTCAAAGATCCCAAGAAGCCAATTGGTTCATTTATCTTCCTGGGTCCAACGGGTGTCGGTAAGACTGAACTAGCCAAAGTGCTTGCCACGTACCTGTTCGACAAAGATGACGCGCTCGTGCGCATCGACATGTCGGAATACATGGAGAAATTCAGTGTCAGCCGGTTGGTTGGCGCCCCTCCGGGCTACGTTGGTTATGAGGAAGG
>JAQBNX010000057.1 GCA_028288385.1 Spirosoma sp. | reverse complement strand
CGTGCCAAACGCCACGAGAGTCTGCTGTTTCGGGCGTTTTATTTAGTCTATAAATCCGTGTTCCGGCTGCTGACGGGCAAGGTCATTACGTTCGGCAATTTCAGCTTGGTTCCGGCGGGCCTGTTGCGCAAGCTAGCGTACGTATCCGAAATCTGGAATAATTATCCGGGTGGTGTTATCCGATCGCGGTTGCCTTACACGGCCATTCCGCTGGAGCGCGGTCGTCGGCTGGCGGGCGAGTCCAAGATGAATTTCGTGTCCTTAGTGCTGCATGGACTGGGAGCCGTATCGGTGCTGATGGATACAACGGCCGTGCGGCTGGCGCTGTTCTGTGTGATGATGCTGGTGGCGTCAATGCTTGGTATTGGCATTGTGATCTATCTGAAGTTGTTCACCAACCTGTCCACACCGGGCTGGACAACTTACCTGGTGTTTTCTTTTCTGATTTTCATGCTACAAGCGTTCCTGATTTCGCTGCTGCTGGTGTTTATGGTGCTGTCCTACCGAACACAGCCGCAGTTTATTCCGGCTAAAGAGTTTAAGAACTTTATCGAACGCGTTGAGCGAGTGCACTAACCACTGGCCCCAGTGGTTATTTAACGGTTCCATTGCTACCCAAAAACCAAAAAAACGTACTTTTGCCTGTTGCCAACCAATCGTCTGTCATCGCTTTGCCACAACCGCAGATTTCAATTGTTGCCCCGCTCTACAACGAAACGGAGTCGCTTCCGCACCTGGTAACCCGGTTAAACGCCGTCATGGATGCGTCGCCCCTCATGATCGAAGTAGTCCTGATCGACGATGGGAGTCGTGATAATACGGCCGTGCTGATGCAGCAACTCGCGCTGACAGATGGCCGCTATCACTGCGTATTTCTGTCCAGGAATTACGGTCACCAAATCGCGTTGACGGCAGGCCTGGCTGCGGCCGTAGCCACCGAAGCGTTATTTATTATTGATGGAGATTTGCAGGATCCTCCTGAGTTATTGACCCAGTTTTACCAGAAATTTCGCGAGGGCTACGACGTGGTCTATGCAATTCGGAAAAAGCGGAAGGAAAGTTGGTTCAAACGAATGGCCTACTCAACATTTTATCGGTTGATGCGCTCAATCTCATACGTGGAGATACCACTGGACAGCGGAGATTTCTCGCTGATCAGTAGGCGGGTGGCCGATGTCTTGAGTCAGATGCCGGAAGAAAGCCGTTTCATTCGCGGCATGCGAAGCTGGATCGGTTTCCGGCAAATTGGGGTCGAGTATGAGCGGGATGCCCGCCAGGCTGGCGAGTCTAAATATTCATTCAAGATGTTGCGCCGACTTGCCTATAATGGCATTTTTAACTTTAGCGAATATCCAGTTAAGATTGTGACCCGACTGGGTATGATTACGTTGACAGTAGCCATACTTTACCTGATACAGACGCTAATTAAAAAATTTATGTATGGCGATGTGCCGCAGGGATTTACGGCTACGCTGTTTGTCATTGTCTTGTTTAGTGGTGTTCAGCTGATTGCGCTGGGCATGATTGGAGAATACGTCTTGCGTATATTTTTTCAGACAAAAGGGCGTCCTTTATACGTAGTGCGGGAGGTGATCCGTCGGCAGGAACGCCAGCCAATATCAGGTGCAAACACGGTGCTGCCCAAATACACCGAACCCAACCAACCACTGTGAAGTAATTGGTTGCTCTTAACCTCATTATGATCTCGCTCGATACTACGTCTCTCATAAAAGTTATTATTGTTCTTGGCCTGGCGATAGCTGTTTGGCTGCTGCTTGCGTATCGGGAGCGGGTTGGTCCTTTGCTGCAGCGCCACGAACGAACCACCATTTACCTGACGTTTGTAGTCCTGCGGCTGGTACCATTTGTGTGTGTCTACCTCGTGCTTAACCAGGAGCCGCGCAACGATGTCGAGTTTTTTTACCGCAAAGCAACGGCTGCCTTGCAGGGTAAGCTCGTTTACCGCGATTTCATGTCGTATCACGGGCCGCTGTTCAGTTACCTGATCAGTTGGCCGCTGCTGCTTTGGCGCAATGGCAAGGTGATTGTGTTGCTTATGGCGTTGGTCGAATTGGTCATTGCTATCGCTACTCTGCGTCGTTATCGGGACGCTTCCAATACGCCCGTTGTGTGGTTTGTGCTGTATTATCTGCTGCCACTACCGTTTGTAGCCCTAGTGTTGTGTGGACAGGAAGACGAGTGGATGTGGGGCTTCTGCCTGCTCACGCTTGCTGTGCCGCCGGGGCGCCGGTTCAGTTTTTGGTGTGGCGTGGTGTGGGGCATAGGCATGCTGACCATCAAGTTTATGCTGATTGTGTTTCTGATTCCTTTGTTTTTTATTGTCCCAAACCGGTGGCAGTACGTGGCTGGTTTGTTGGTGGTCGGACTGCCGAGTATGCTGGTGCTGTATGCGCTGGTTGGTATGGATTTCCTCATGCCTATTCAGCACTCGTCGCTGCCAATGACGCCTAACCTCGTTAGTGTCTTGCGGCCTATGCTAGGAACCTATCTTGAACAGATTCCTCTAACGTACCTTAACTGGGCCGGGCTGTTGGCAACCATCGGTGGGGCCTCGCTGGTAGGTCATCGGTATCGCCTGATTGGCTACCGGCCATTACTGCCGCTGCTGTACGTATTTACGTTCGGGTTGTTTATGATTTGCCTGCCGAGTTCACCTGGATTCTACCTGTACGCCCACGCCCTGCCGCTCGTGTTTGTGGTGCTTTCCAGCGGGCGAGGCAGGCAGGCCTGGCCCGCTTTCATCGTGCTGAACGTGCTGGCCGTTGTTCAGACTATTTTGTCCATCGTCTATAACAAGCAGGATTTGTACAATGGCTGGTCGCAAATCAACGGCCTTTCCGAATGGGCTGATTACGGCATGCAATGCGTTCAGGTTATGATTTTTGTGTACCTGCTGTGGATTGTGCTGGATCAGATGCGGACGGTAGCCGGGCAGGAACAGCTCACCGAGATGCCTTCGTCGGTCCCGACGTCCTGAGACCGTACTGAGTCATTGTTGCCCCATTATTAACGCTTGCATGTTATTTAATTCACTCCAGTTTTTACTTTTTTTTATTGTCGTTACGCTCACCTACTTCGGACTGAGGTGGCGGGGGCGTTGGGTGCTGTTGTTAGTAGCAAGCTGCTACTTCTACATGGTTCTCAAGCCAGAATACATTCTGATTCTGTTTTTAACGATTGTTATTGATTACATAGCGGGTATCTGGATCGAGAAGTCGGCGGGTCCTGCCCGGCGATGGCTGCTAATTTTGTCATTGATTTCCAATTTGGGCATTCTGGCGTTTTTTAAGTACCTGGGCTTCTTCACGGAGAACGTATCGTGGTTATTTTCGCAACTCAACATGCCGGCCGTTGCCGATCAGATGTTTAGTCTGGGAAACCGACTGTTTGTTAAAGTCTTACACGTTTTTGGCGAGAGTGGAGTTGCTTCATTCAAAGACAACAAGAGTATCCTCCCTGTTGGGTTGTCGTTCCATACGTTTCAGGCCATGAGCTATACCATTGAGGTATACCGGGGCAACCAGAAAGCCGAACGGCATTTTGGCATCTATGCACTCTACGTCATGTTCTACCCGCAGTTGGTGGCTGGTCCCATTGAGCGCCCACAGAATGTACTCTGGCAGTTTCATAAGACGTTCCCTTACGATGCCGAGCAGGTGAAAGCCGGATTGATGCAGATGGCGTTTGGATTGTTTAAAAAACTCGTCATAGCCGACCGGCTGGCCCTGCTCGTCGACTACGCCTATCATGACCCTGGCCAGCACAATGGACTGACCCTGCTGGCGGCCACGTTTTTCTACACTATCCAGATCTATTGTGACTTTTCCGGTTACTCCGACATTGCCATTGGGGCCGCACGGGTCATGGGCTTCTCACTGATGGAGAATTTCCGGACGCCTTACATAGCCCAGTCAGTGTCGGAGTTCTGGCGACGCTGGCACATATCGCTCTCAACCTGGTTTCGCGACTACCTCTACA
The DNA here is from genome assembly GCA_028288385.1 of Spirosoma sp. Classification (GTDB taxonomy): domain Bacteria; phylum Bacteroidota; class Bacteroidia; order Cytophagales; family Spirosomataceae; genus Spirosoma. The sequence goes on along the minus strand of JAQBNX010000057.1, from coordinate 15,896 downwards.
TACCTCTCGGTGGCAACCGTAAAGGAGAAGTGAGGCAGTACGCCAACATGATGGTTGTGTTTCTGGCCAGCGGTCTCTGGCACGGCCCTAACTGGACCTATGTTATATGGGGCGGACTCAACGGATTTTACCAGATTCTGGCCGTACTGCGCGATAAACTCCTGGCACGAATGGGCTTCACGGCCGCACCCGTTGAGCTAATCAACTCACCCGCTGATGACAGAACCCGCAAATCGCCCATGCGTGTTGTGGCAAACGTGCTTTTCACATTCGTGCTGATCATGCTCACATGGGTGTTCTTTCGTGCCCGAACCGTCCATGATGCTTTCTTGATTCTGGGCCGCATTGCTACGCTGTCGCCGTTTGAGCGTATCGACAGCCCTCTAAATACGGTCGAAATGTGGTTCAGTCTGTTGCTGATTGCGTTTCTCCTGTTGAAGGAATACTTCTACCTCATCATCCCCACGGGCAACACCGCCCGTTTTGCCGTACTGTTTGTGGTCATTACGTTCGTAACCTACCTATTTGGTGTCTTCTCCTCCAATCAGTTTATCTATTTCCAGTTTTGACGGTTTGTGCTGTATAAGGACCGATTTTGATAGATATACATCCGGCAGGCCATACTGTATTTATCAAACTAGTGCGATAAATACAGTATGGCCGCACATAAGTTTTCAACTGATATTCATTGCTTTTGAGCGACTACATACGCCTGCTGATCGCCTAACTGATAGGGTGCCTTTTCTGTCGAGTTATAGATCGCAATGATTGATAGTCCATGTCGTTCGAGCAATCGCCTGACTTCGGAGATGGTGTAAACGAAGTGTTTGAAGTAGTGCTTCTCTTTATGGTCGCCCTTGGTATAGGTCAGCTCTGTGGCCATGTAGCTATCTTCCACTACGTAGGTATTGCTGACGTCCATGGTTAGGTCGCCGAGGACGTATTGCCCTGTTTTTGGGAAATGAGCCAGGATACTTTCGGCAAACACGCCCGAATTAATAACGAAGTGTGCGCCCGGTTTCAGCGCTGCCGATACATTCCGTACAAAACCATCCATGCCCTCATAATCGACGTAGCCAAAACTATTACCGAGGCAATAGGCCCCGTCGAAGTGGGTATCGTAGTGCTTGGTTATGATGTTATCGTGAATGACGTGGATGGGTAGCTTTTCGGACCGAATTTGGTCGTTTAAAATCTGAAGAAACTCACCGGACAGGTCAATGCTGGTCAAGTGGTAACCTCGTTTGGCTAAGGCGATGGTGTGTCGGCCAAATCCGCAGGGTACATCCAGCAGGTGGGAACCGGGCGAGCAGTTCAGTACGTCAGTCAGGAAAACAACTTCCTGTTCGGTCCATTCGGGCGTAGCGGCCCGTTCCCAAAGCTCTACGTTCAAGCCGGTAAAGAAATTTTTATACCAATCGTTATGAATGGAGTTCATTGTTTGAAAACAAGAAGGAATGCAGCGAACAGCCTGTTCGCTACTAGGTTAGCTATCTAAAATGGGATGAAACGGCCGTAACTTTAAGTTACGGCAACGAAGGACAAACCGAAGCCTGACGGGCGGTCAGTCCGTATACAGACTAAACTACGCTAACTCACTGGCGAGTCAGCATGAGGAAAAAGACCTACGTAGGGTCTCAGGCAATGGTAAGCACAGGCTTGCTTGTTAAGTAGCGGAGTAAAAATAGCTAATATATTATACAATTACCGCTTTACCCACAAACCCGCATATACGCGTCCGTTCGGTGTATTGCAGAACGTAGTGATTGTTCGGTTAAAGCCCTGCTCAATCAACTGGTTGTTTGTGTTGGTAAAGTCAGTCTGATTCAGATTGTGGCGGGCTTGCCAGGAACCCTGATTCGGAATTTTGTCGAAAATAACGCAGTAGCTCATCCGCCCGTCTATGGCAGCCACGTTGATATCGGTGGGCATATATCCCTGACTGGTCCATTTGGTGAACTCCCGCTGATATGCATCGGGACTCAATCCGTGGTTAGCTGCCCAGGCCGTGGTGTTCGGGCGTTTCTCAAACGTGGCCCAGTAGCCCAGTTGAGGCCGTTCGCCGGGCTGGTAATCAAATACACTCAATGTTTTGGCGTATACCTTAATCGGTCTGAATCCCTGGGCAACTAATCGGCTGAATTCTCGCTGGTACTCTGCCGATGTCTTGTTTTTAACCTCTACTTGTTGTGCCGATGCCATAGTAGCCAGGCACAGGCCGGTAATCAGGACGATAAATCCGAATGTAGTTTTCATGGCGTTTATGGTTTAACGGTTCCATTTCTGACCAAGGGAAGACAGAGAATAAGCGTTTTCATTGTTTTGATCCATCAAAACAGACTATTTATTAGTAAAATACAGCCGCGAACCACCCACCGAAGGACTGCCACCAGCCCGCCATCTGGAAATGGAAACAGAGGTGCATAGCGATCAGTGTTATGAGAATTACACCGTAAGGCATCCGTGATTTGCCCTTACGGTAGTCGAAAAACAGGAGAACAGCCGCCAGTACTTCCGTCAGATAGACCGTGGCTTCAACGGCTATCGGGAATGGAATGCCGCCGTAGATAATGAGTGCCCGACCTAGACCCGGACCAATCATTAGGATGGATGTGCCGATCATGAAGCGCATATGCAGGGCTGAGTTGTGCCGGTAGACCATTGCCAGGGCGTAAAACAAGCCGAAGGCCAGAATGTCGGGTATTGAAAGCGCAAGGCCCCCAATCACAACGTTATGGGGCATCTGGGGCAATGTTCGCAGGTATTGCGTTTTGGATACCCAAAAAATTGAGAACAAAATCATTGGCACGAGCACATACGACACCTGGCCCAACTGACGATGCCACTCCCGTTTGTTATAGCGAATAAGTAAGGGTTGCACAATTAGTATCCCGAACCAGGCCATGAGCATGGCCCCGTGAAAATGATGGGCGGTAGTGAGTCCCTCGAAGGTGGGGAATTTGGTGGTGTAGGTTTGGTGAAACCCAATCAGCACGAAGATCAGAATGCCAACAAAGAAGAAGCTGACATATTTGTAGGAGACTTCCATTGGCTTTGCAGGGTTAATGTGGAATTTGTCAGAAGTGAATGACTGACTCGCCAGCGTTTGCACATAGGCCTTTACTTCCTTGATCTCCCTACCGGAAAATATTGGGAGAAACCCTCTGGCATGTTGCGGACGATGTCAATTGCTGGTTTTGTCGGGTAAACATCTTACTCAGCAAACAGCCGGACAACTACCTGTGAGTGAACGGTCGTTTTATTTCGCGAACGGTCAGATTGACTAGGCCGCTCCTATTTTCTTAAGTACTTGTAATTAAAAGCGGAGTACCACAAATCAGGGTATTTTCTCTGGAGCAAACGCCAGCGCTACCCCATTCATACAATACCGTAGTCCCGTTGGATCGGGGCCGTCGTGGAAGACGTGGCCCAGGTGCGCATCGCAAACCGAGCAGCGTACTTCGGTGCGGTTGCCATCCGGTTCGGTGTAGACGGCGTTGGGGACAATGGCCGCGGAGAAGCTTGGCCAGCCGGTACCGGATTCAAATTTAGTTTGTGAAGAAAACAGGCGGTTGTGGCAACCCACGCACACGTAGTTACCAGGTCGGTGTTCGTGTGTAAGTGGGCTGCTGTTGGGCCATTCGGTGTCGCGGTTGCGCATGACTACGTATTGAGAACGAGTCAGTGAGGTCCGCCATTCGGCATCCGTTTTCTCCACGCGCCGATTGCCGGGCGACGTAGCGCCAGTCGGTCGTTGGTGGGGTGGGCGAGGGGTTCCGAAGTAGGTGCCGTAGAGCCACAGGCTACCGGCTATAAGCCCGGTTATGAGCAAAAAAATAGGGGTTTGCTTCATACCCGTTAAACACCAGCCTGCTCATTGCTGGTTCACCGCCCAATGGCTACTTTCCTGAGGATGGAGTCGATGACCTGTAACGTGGTCACGCCGTCGGCTTCTGCTTCGTAGTTGAGCATGATGCGGTGGTTAAACACATCCGGAGCCACTTCCTTAATGTCTTCGGGCAGGACGTAGTCGCGCCGGTCGAAGTAGGCGAGCGCTTTGGCGGCTAGGTTCAGGTTGATGCTGGCGCGGGGCGACACGCCATACTGAATGTAACGGGCCTCGTCGCGCAGGTTGTAGTCCATGGGCTTGCGCGTGGCAAACACCAGTTCGATAATGTAGCGTTCTAGGGTTTCCGAGATGGTAATGCCGTTGATTTCGTCGCGAATGGCTACCAGGTCATCTTTTCCCAGCACGGGTTGCACCTCATAATCGAAATTCATGTTCGACATCCGGCGCATCACGGCCAGCTCATCTTCTTTAGTCAGGTAGTCGACAAACACCTTCATCATAAACCGGTCGACCTGCGCTTCAGGGAGTGGATACGTACCTTCCTGCTCCACCGGGTTCTGCGTGGCCAGCACCAGAAATGGCCGGTCTAGTACAAACGTTTCCTCTCCAATGGTTACCTGTTTTTCCTGCATGGCTTCCAGCAGGGCAGCCTGCACCTTGGCGGGCGAGCGGTTGACCTCGTCGGCCAGGATAAGATTGGCAAAAATAGGCCCCTGCTTCACCTCAAACTCACTGGTCTTCTGGTTAAAGATCATTGTTCCGATCAGATCGGCGGGCAGCAGATCGGGCGTGAACTGTATCCGCTGGAAATCCAACTCCAGTACCTTTGATAAGGTGTTTATAGTCAGTGTTTTGGCTAAACCGGGGACGCCTTCCAGCAGGATATGACCACCTGTGAACAAGCCAATGAGCAGCCGGTTGAGCAAGCGATCCTGCCCCACAACGACCTGGCTCATCTCCGCGAATACGTCCCGGATTTTAGTGTGGTAGGTAAACGAGGTTGCCTGCATGCGTTAAAAAGTAGCCCGGATACTTCGGTCCTTGCCGTGAATGTCTTTATACACCTGAATTTTTCCGAAGCCGCGGTCCGAAAATACCTGCTGCGTGGCCTCGCCGAACCGTTCATTGATTTCAACGTAGCAGGATCCGTCTTTCGTCAGGTGTCGGACGCAAAAATCGGCCACGGCTTTGTAAAATACCAGTGGGTCGCTGTCTTCTACAAACAGGGCCAGACCCGGTTCGTAGTCCAGCACGTTACGTTCCATACCAGCTGCTTCCGAGCGGGTAACGTAAGGGGGGTTGCTCACTACACAGTCAAACCGCTGCGTGAGGTCGGCTGGTACGGCCAGGATATCCTGAATGCCGAACGTAACATCGGCGTTTAACTGCTGTGCGTTACGTCGGGCTAGGGTAAGGGCATCTTCGGAAACGTCCCAGCCCGTTACGACAGACTGGGGCAAAAATCGCGCGAGCGTGATGGCAATGCAGCCGCTGCCCGTGCCGATGTCGACGATGGGCACATCGTCGGTGCGGTCGGCAAAGTCGTGCATGATAAGCCGAACCAGGTCTTCGGTTTCAGGCCGGGGAATAAGCACGGCAGGCGACACCTCAAACTCCAGCCCGCAAAAAATTGTCGTACCAATTACGTGCTGAATGGGCTCTTGCCGGTTCAGACGCTCCAGGATTTTAAACCAGTCGGGTTCGGTGCGGTTAGGCGGCAGGGGTTTATCGGTTAAGACGTCGGTTTTGCGTAGGCCAAAATAATGGTCGAGCATCATGAACACCATCTCCCGGGCTTCTTCAGGCGGGTAGGCCGTAATGTTTTTGCTGAGACGTTCGTAGAGCGGTTTGGCCGTTGCCATTTAGTTGAGGGCGCGTTATTTTTGGTAAAATTAAGCAAGTTTAAAGTTTGTCAGCCTTAGTTTGTGGCACCAGCGTATCTAAACTACCTGTCCAACGACAAACTACGACCGCTACCTATGGATTTATATATGCGCCGGGCGCTTGAACTGGCTCTTCTTGGCCGGGGCCAGGTCAGCCCCAATCCACTGGTTGGGTGTGTGATTGTTCATAAAGACCGAGCCACCGGAGTAGAACGCATTATTGGGGAAGGCTGGCACCAGCGCTATGGCGAAGCTCATGCCGAACGTAACGCCATTACGTCGGTCCGGGCAGAAGACAGACACCTGCTGCCCGACAGTACGGCCTACGTAACGCTTGAGCCCTGTTCACACTACGGTAAACAGCCACCCTGCGCCGATCTGCTTATCGAAAATAGGGTTGGGCACGTAATCTGCTGCAACGACGACCCTAACCCACTGGTGGGTGGTGCGGGATTCCAAAAACTGCGGGGCGCTGGCATCAGTTTAGAAACGGGTTTGCTGAATAATGAAGGCCGTGTGCTGAACGCCCGGTTCTTTACGTTCATGGAAAACCATCGGCCATATATTATCCTTAAGTGGGCTCAAACAGCCGATGGGTTTGTAGCCGGGCAGGAAGGGCGGCCGGTGCAAATTAGTGGGCCGCTGAGTCAGCGGTTGGTGCATCGGTGGCGGGCCGAGGAAGACGCGATCATGGTTGGTACGAACACCGCCCGAACGGACAACCCCCGCCTGAATGTGCGCTTTCCGCCCGGCTCATCCCCAACACCCAATAAGCCTATCCGTATTGTCATTGACAAACAACTGCAACTAGCCCGAAATTTGAACCTGTTCGATGGGGCGCAGCCGACCTTATGCTATAACTTTATCAAAACCGAAACCCATGGGCAGATCGCATACGTTAAGCTTGGTTCGGATGAACCCCTTCTGCCCCAACTGCTTGCCGATCTATACGAGCGACGCATACAGTCGGTGCTGGTTGAGGGCGGTACCACGTTGCTGAACTCGTTCATGGATGCCAACCTGTGGGATGAGATGCGGGTGTTCAGCAGTCCGGTAATGCTTCATACGGGCATAAAAGCTCCGGTAGTTCGGGGAGAATTAATTGACCGCGAACGGGTGGGAGATGATGAGTTGAGTACGTATCGACCGTGATTAAGCGAGCCAAACTTCCTTTACCATCAGGCCTTTATCCAGCCGGACCAAATTGGCTACGTAACCCGGCCTGATGGCCCCCAACTGATCATCCATCCCGATAATATCCGCCGGAATAACGGTGGCCATGCGCAGCGCGTCGGTAAGGGAGAGCCCCACCTTTTCGACACAAACCCGAACGCTGTCGTTCAGAGTCAGGGCTGATCCCGCCAGTTTACCCTCAAAATTAACGTAACATCCAGGGCCGTTTGGGTCGGGTTCATAGTGTACCACAAATTCACCCAGCGAAAACTCGGCGCGGGGTCCTGGCCTACCCGGTGAGCTGGCAAATAAGGCATCTGAAATTAAAAACAGCCGGTCGCCGAGGAGCTTGTGAGCAATTCGGATGGTGGCGGGGTCGCAGTGGTACCCATCGGCGATGATGCTTGCCCGCACCGTTGCATGATCGAACACTGCCCCCACCACCCCGGGTTCGCGGCTTTCGAAACCCCGCATGGCGTTGTACAGGTGCGTTGCCAAGGGGATAAAGCCGGTATTGAGTGCGCCCGTGGACTGCTGGTACGTTTCGTTGCTATGCCCAAGGGAGAGAAGAGTGTTTGGGTGTTTTAGGTTCCTGATGGTGGCCAGTTGCTCTGGTGTCAGCATTTCGGGAGCCAGCGTCAGTATCTGGATCACGTCGGCATTCTGGCTGAAAAGCGTTTTGAGTTCGCCTTCTGCGGGTGTCCTGACATAAGCCGAACTGTGGGCACCTCGCTTGATGGGGTTAAAGTACGGCCCTTCTATGTGAATACCTGGTACGCCAAAGGGGTTCTCGGCCCTGACCTCCTGCACTGCCGCCATGGCCTGTTGCATGATGTCGAGGGAGGTCGAATTGATGGTGGGCAGCAGGGTAGTGGTGCCGTTGCGGGCATGCGTATCGTAGATATGCCGAACCGTATCGGGGACGGGCTGCTCGTTCAGAAACCGATTGGCGCCACCGTAAAGCTGCAGGTCGATCAGGCCCGGAACGAGGTAATCGCCGTTTAGGTCCACAACCGTATCGATTTCATCCGTGCCTTCGGTGGGATCCATTGTAATGGTTTGTATCCGGCCGTTGGCGGTAGCGACGGAAGCACCCATCAGCCAATCGTTGCCTGTGAAGACGGTTGCATTAATGAAGTAGGTCATAGGTATAGCGCCGAAGCACTGGCTTTGCCACAAAAATGCACACTATTCGGCGTTCTACGCCAGCGCTTCGCCAATAGGTGACCATAATCTACCGGTAATTTTGTTTTTTTGCAGACCAATCTGTGCCGTTATCAACCTGTCAGTCATTTGAACGCTGTTCGTTTACTTACTCCCACCGCTCCTGTCGAGAACCATCCAGTCCGGGCGACTATTCCGCTTGCTTCCTCCAAAAGTGAAAGCAACCGTGCGCTTATTCTCGATGCGCTGACTGGTTTTCGCTGCGATCTGCAAAACCTCTCGACGGCCCGTGATACGCAGACGATGATCCGCCTGTTAAAATCGACCGACCCGGTCGCGGACGTACTCGATGCCGGAACAACGATGCGTTTCCTGACGGCTTACTTCGCCGTTACGGGTCAGGATAAAACCATGACCGGCACTCCGCGCATGTGCGAACGACCCATCGGTATATTAGTCGACGCGCTTCGCACCCTCGGTGCGGATATTACATACCTGAACAACGACGGCTATCCACCCTTGCAGCTCAAGGGGTTTCAGTATACCGGTAGCAATCATGTATCCATTCGGGGTGATGTCAGCAGCCAGTATATTTCGGCCTTGCTGATGATTGCTCCCCTGCTGCCCGATGGGCTGGTTCTCTACCTGACAGGGGCTATTGGGTCGAGGCCCTACATCGAAATGACGATTGAACAGATGCGTTATTTTGGGGCCACCATAATTCCTGATTGGGAGGCCCGTACCATTAGCGTAGCGCCCAAACCGTATCTGCCCAAGCCTTACCAAATTGAGTCAGACTGGTCGGGAGCGAGTTACTGGTACAGCATGGTGGCGCTGTCGAACGATGAACAAACGGAAATTGAGCTACTGGGGCTGAAACCTAATTCCCTGCAGGGTGATAGTGCCATTGCTGCTATAATGCGGTCAATGGGTGTAGTGAGCCAATTTACCGACCGGAGTGTTCGGCTTACGAAAGGCCCGGCCGAACCGTCGCTTTCCTGGGATTTTACCCATTGCCCCGACCTGGCGCAAACCGTGGCGGTTTGTGCAGCTATCAAGGGTATAGCGCTGACGCTGACCGGCATCGAGAGCCTGAAAATTAAGGAAACCGACCGCGTACTGGCCCTGCAAACCGAACTCAGAAAAATCGGTTCTGAGTTGGTTGAAGTAGAAAAAGACCATCGTTACCAAATTCGCCCGCGCATCGCTGATACACACACGTCACCCGTTCGTATCCATACCTACGATGATCACCGGATGGCGATGGCATTTGCGCCGGTTGCCATGCAGCGGGATATTGTGATTGAAGAACCACGGGTAGTTGATAAATCGTACCCATCATTCTGGGAGGATGTGGCACGGGTCCTGACGGTAGAACTCATTGACGAAGGCCAAAAATACCCGGCCTGAATATTCTTATCGCTATTATTAATGATTATCTGCCGGTTGCTTTTTCGTAATGGGTCACTCTGTTTTCATTTTTCGTCACCAACCGCCCCAGTCAATAGCCAGACCTTTGTCGTGTACTTATCAGGCAGACAATCGTCATGGATGCAACTTCAAATAAAAATTTAGTCAATACCCTCGTTCTGGGGGCAACTGGCAGTATTGGGTATGCCGTAACGATTAACCTGCTCGCCCGTCAGTTACCGGTTACAGTGCTGGTTCGCAGCCGGGCCAAAGCAATTGCGCTGTTTCCCAATGCGCCCACGCTGACCGTTGTAGAAGGAGATGCACAAGATAGAGCCCCGCTGATGGAGCTTGCTGCCGACAAAAACTTTATTTTTCATGGCATTAATTATCCCTATGACAAATGGTTCGGCAACATGGACACGGTTACACAAAAGGTCATCGAAGCGGCCGGAATCAACCACGCTACCATCGTCTTTCCCGGTAACGTTTATAACTTTGGTTTGGCAACCGAGCCAATTCGGGAAGATACTCGTCCAAACCCAATAACTCGGAAAGGAAAGTTGCGCGTAGATCTGGAAGCTATGCTGGAGCAGGCGGCTACGGCCGGAAAATGTCGGGTGCTGACCGTTCGGCTGCCGGACTTCTGGGGGCCAAATGTCATGAACGAAGGCATACGGCCAATTTTTGAGAATGCGTTGAACGGAAAAGCGCTGCCCTGGCTCATCAACGCCGATATTCCACACCAGGCTGTTTACACGAATGATGCGGCCGAAATCATCGTCCGGCTGATGCTGCGCGAATCCGTATTGGCGTATGAGGCCTGGAATTACGGCGGCACCACGGTGCCGTCCATCCGGTCGTGGTTTGGGCAGATCAGCGCGTTGACAGGCAACCCGTTAAAAACTCAGGTATACAGCCGTTTTATGGTGACCACCTTGGGCTTGTTCTGGCCCTTGATGCGCGAAGTGAAAGAGATGTTATACCTCTACGAAAATAGTGTCTTGCTCGACGATGCGAAGGTACAGGCGCTGTTCCCTGATTTCGAACCGACGCCCATGCGCCAGGCCTTAACCCAAACGTTGACCTGGTTTGCGGAACACCAGTTAAAACGGTCGTTTACGCCCCTAATCAAATCAGATTCCCTACAATCCACTTATTAATAGTCCGGTCATGAAAATGCTATTGAAACTAGAAGAATTAGCCCAGTTCTTAGGGGCAATATTTTTATTCTCCAAACTGAATTTTGCCTGGTGGTGGTTTCCCGCCCTGTTACTGCTGCCGGATCTAAGTATGATTGGCTACGTTATAAATCCGGCCGTCGGTGCAGTGATGTATAATATTGCGCATCACAAAGCACTGGGCATTCTAATTGGTTTGGTTGGGTTAGCCATGGCCAGTCAGGTCCTGATGCTGGTCGGAATTATCTTGTTTGCCCATTCTTGTATGGACCGTGTGGCTGGGTATGGCCTGAAATACAATGACAGTTTTAAACACACGAGTTTAGGTGCGTTGTAGCAACTTGTTCATTGTCATATGCTTAGTTTCTCAAAACGGCGCTACACCGCCAGGTTTCGGTAGGTGCCGGGTGTTTGGCCTGTCCATTTCTTGAATGATCGGAAAAAGACACTGGGCTCAGCAAACCCCAGCAGATAGGCGATGTCGGTTGTGCTGAGGTACTGTTCGCGCAAATGTTTAACGGCCAGTTCCTTTCGGATATCGTCGAGCACTTGCTGATACGTAGTGCCTTCGTTTTTGAGGTGAAGCTGGAGCGTTCGGACACCCATTGACAGCCGGTCGGCAACGGTCATAAGGGTAGGTTCTTCGCCTTTCATCAGGGCTACGATTTCGGTCCGTACACGGCTGCTTAAGGTAGGTGTCTGAAGTCGCTGCAACAGTTCGTCGGCATGCCGCTCAAAGATGGCCGATAAGCCAGGACTCGCGTTCAGCACAGGCGTATCGAGCAGAGCCGCATCCAGAACCATCGTTGTTTCGGCGGCATCGAAGAAAACTAGAGCCGGGGCAAACACGCGTTCGTGTTCGTGGGTATCGTTCGGCCTTGGATACGAAAAATGAATCTCGGTGGCCGACAGGTTCAGGCCCGTCATGGCCCGGATGGCGGCCTGATAGACCGACAACTCCGAATTGATGGCATACTCGGGGTAAATAATGTCGGGACTATTGATTTGTAGAGAGAGCCTGAACAGATTGCCGGTTTGTTTGCCAGTTGTGCGGATACCATCGCAGACAATGTCCTGATACTGGCAAAGTTTCGCGAAAGCCTGGCCCAGTGTGGGGCTGTGCATCATAACGTAGGCCAGGACACCCACTGCCACCGGATTGATCATTTCGCCAATTTTGAGGTCAAAATGTGGGTCACCAGTGGCCAGGACAACTTTTGGCCAAAGAGCCTGCATTTGTCCAATGGACACCCGTCCATCAGGGTCGCGGAGTTGCTCGGCCGTAATGCCCACTGCCTGCGCCAGCGCATAGGCATCGGCTCCGCGCTGGCGGGCCGCAAACAGAATCAGGTTGATGGAGGCAACCGAAAGGGTGTGGGTGATTGATGCGGTCATGTCATGATTTCGTTCTGCAAGTTCCTAAGATAAGGGCCTGTCTGCAACAACCGGCTTCCATACCACGAAAACACCTCACCATCCACTACCCGCACCCGTGCCGATGGACAAACCTTTTCAAATTCGGCTATGTGCTTCTCTGTGAATGGGTATGGCTCCGACGACAGAAAGATCAGGTCGGGAATGGCCGCCCGCAAGTCGTCGGGCGTGACCTCGGGATAGCGCGTGTGCCCTGCAAAAGCGTTCTGGAATCCAGCTGCTTCGAGCATAGCGTTGATGAACGTATCGCCAGCGGCTACCATATACGGATTGCGCCAGATGAGGTAAGCAACGGATAATGGGGATGAACTGAGGGATTGATACGTTAGCGAGGCTGCAATCTGCTGAGCCAGATCGTTGGCCTGCTGTGCTTTACCGACCAACTCACCAACTTCCCGGATCATTGCCAGCGCTTCTGGAAGGCTCGTTACGTCGGTGATGTGAACGGGGTAATGACGCTGGAGTTCTTCAATCTGTTCGCGAGTATTTTCTTCTTTATTGGCGAGGATAAGATCAGGTCGGAGCGCGTGAATCTGGTCGAGGTGCAGCGTTTTGGTGCCTCCAACAAGGAATCTGTCCCTGACCTTTTCGGCCGGGCGAATGCAGAACTTCGTAATGCCGATTATCTCCTTATCCAGACCAAGGTCAAACAGCAGTTCGGTTTGCGAGGGGACAACGGAAATGATACGTTGGGGAGTCATACTGAGACATTCGGCGACCTAAATCGGGCATCTGTCTTTTCGTTAACGTCTTTTAACAAAATACAATCCGCTAAGCCAAAAATTTGTGCAACTTTCACTATACGATTCACTCCTTCTGTCATGAAACATACCCAGCTTCCGCTTTTTATGGCCGGCATCCTGACCAGTACGCTCGGCCTGGCACAAACCCCACCAACATCGGGTAAGATTACCTACGAAGGCATGCGACGTTTTGACCCTTCGCAAATGCGGATGGTCATCAACGGGCAGGAAGTACGCCCGGGTAGCCCCGGTGCGCCCGAACCGCCAGAAGGCATGCCCGAAGTCATCTCGTTTACGCAGAAACTGGTGTTTGCCGGTTCTATGGCCAAAGAAGAACGAGATCGCCCCCAAAACATGATGATACGCCGGACGCCCGATGGGCCAGAAGCCGGTGGTGGTCGCCCGCGGGAGGAGCGCATGAAGCCCCCTTTTGAGCAGACGACGTTTCTGGACCTTGCCAACCGGCAGCGTATCGACGTTATGACGATCAAAAAAGATTCGGTCAACACAACGTATCGTACAGCAGTACCCATGCCCAAAGCTGAAAGCTGGGAACCCTCCGACAAGACAAAGAAAATAGCGGGGTATCTCTGCCATAAAGCCACCGCTACGGCCCGCATTGGCCGACAGCGGGACAGAGGTGGCCGGGGTGGTGATGCAGCCGCATCGGCCCAAACATCTGACAAACCAGAAACCTACACGGTCTGGTACACGACGGACCTGCCGTTCACGTATTCGCCTATTGCGGCTCTAACGCCAGACAAAGGTGTAGTCCTGCAAATTGAGTCAGATAATGAGTCGTTTAAGGCAACGGGCATATCTTCCGAAACTATTGCTGAAAGCGCTGTTCAGCCTCCCGCCGGAGCCAAATCGGTTTCATCGGATGAGATGAACGAATTGCGCCGGAAGGTTATGGCCGATTTTCGACAGAAGATGATGGGCACCACATCATTTCCCGGACGGAATTAGAACAAGGCAGGATTGAATTATCGAACTGGGAAACCACGCCATGAAACCACTACGTAATTCGCTGTTCATTATCCTGTGTTCGTTGGTATCGACACTGGCTTTTGCCCAGTCCGGCAGTATTAAAGGTCTGGTGGTAGACTCACTCACACGCAAGCCGTTGCTCGAAGCATCGGTATCGCTGCTGTCGGCCCGAGATTCGTCGCTGGTTACGTTTGGCATTACCGACGGCGACGGTCGCTTTTCGTTTCCCAAAGTAAGCGAGGGCGCCTACCGCGTATTAGTGACCTACGTAGGCTACCAGAGCCGATCCCGGCGCGTAACGGTCTCGAACGCTAATGCCACGGCCGACGCCGGGACGATAGAACTCGTATCGCAGACCCAAACCTTGGGCGAGGTGCAGGTTCAGGGTGAAAAGGCCCCGATTGCAGTAAAAGGCGATACGCTAGAGTTTAACGCCGATTCGTTTAAAACACGGCCTAACTCGCAGGTAGAGGACCTGCTCAAGAAATTGCCCGGCGTGGAAGTTAGCCGCGATGGAACGGTGAAAGCGCAGGGGCAGGAAGTAAAAAAAGTCCTGGTGGATGGTAAACCGTTCTTCGGTAATGACCCTAAAATGGCCACCCGCAACCTGCCGGCCGACATCATCGATAAAGTGCAGCTTTATGATCAGCAGTCCGAGCAGTCGCAGTTTTCGGGCGTCGATGATGGCGACCGCGAGAAAACTATTAACATCACCACCAAAAAAGACAAGCGTAAAGGTACGTTTGGTCAGCAGTCCTTTGGCGCTGGGCCCCAGGCGGGAGATGAAACATCCAGCCAGGATATGCGGTATTCAGGTCGAGCCAGCGTGAATCGATTTAACAATGGCCGACAGTTCTCCGTGCTGGGAATGGCAAATAATATAAACCAGCAGGGCTTTACGGCGCAGGACCTGGGTCTGGGCAGCAATTTTGGTGGAGCCGGCCAGGGAATGGGGGGCAATGCCGGGGGCGGCAACCTTATGCGAATGGGGGGCGGAAATGGTGGGAGTGGAGGATCTGGCGGACAGGTTGGTAACAACGCCATTACGCAGTCATGGGCGGCTGGACTGAATTACCGCGATTCATGGGGAAAGAAAATCGATCTGGCAGGCAGCTATAACGCCAGCCATACCAACACCCTGACCGACCAGCGCAGCCGACGGGAAAACGTTCTGCCAACCAGCGCATCGGCCAGCGGTAAGGCCGATTCATCGTTTGTGACAAACCGGCAAAACGGCTCCAACAATGCCAACACCAACCACCGGTTTAACCTCCGGCTCGACTACCGCATCGATTCGCTCACTACGCTCCGGGTTATTCCGAACCTGTCGTGGCTTGGTTCGGGTTTTCAGACGCAAAGCATGTCACAGACGATTGACGGACAGGGCGTGGCGGCTAACTCCAGCAATACCAACTATAATTCAACGGGCAGTGGTTTTACGGGCAACAACACCCTGCTGCTGTTTCGTAAATTTCGCAAACGAGGGCGCACGTTTTCCATTAACTGGAACGCAGCCCTGAATAATCAAACGAATGACGGTATCAACCGGTCTGTCAATACCTTTGCCCGGTCAAACGCTCCCGTCTTCACGTCGGCCGTTTCTACGTCGGCCATCTCCACTAGCATTACGGACCCAGCGAGCCAACCCGGACTGTTTGAGCAGGTCATTAACCAACGTAACGACCAGCAGACAAACTCCAGAACCAACAGTGTCAACGTTAGCTATACCGAACCCCTGTCGCTCCGTCAAACCCTGGAATTTCATTACGTGCTGTCGGATAACCGCAATTCGTCGAACCGATTCGTTAATAATTTTAACGAAGCCAGCGGGCGCTATGACCAGCCTAATTCCCGCCTGAGCAACCAGTTTCTGAACGCCTTTATGACCAACCGGGGTGGGGTGACCTGGCAAACCAACCGGCTCAAATACACGTATGCATTGGGGGTAGATGCCCAGCAGGCCACATTACGTTCGGATAATATCACGCGTGACACTACGTTCAGCCGGGCGTTTATGAACCTGTTGCCTAACGCCCTGTTTACCTACAACTTTGGCAAAAGTCGCCGG
>JAQBNX010000820.1 GCA_028288385.1 Spirosoma sp. | reverse complement strand
AGACCGGGTATTCAAATTTGGAATGACCATGGACCGACTCAAAGCCATGAACGCCTTCGTGCGGGCGGTTGAACTGGGCAGCCTGTCGGCGGCCGCGCGTGAGCTCAACACCACACAGCCAACGGTCAGCAAGCTGGTGGCGTCGCTAGAGCATTCAGTGGGAGCGCGCCTGCTGGAGCGCAGCAGCACGCACATGGTGCCGACGGACGAAGGCTCCCGCTTCGTGGGCAGGGCCAAGGAGTTGCTGGAGGACTACGAGGACGCCATTTCAGAGCTGGTCGCGAGCTCGCGGGACCCCAAAGGATTGGTACGGATCTCGGCGCCGGTCGCGCTCGGGGTCCTACGCCTCAATGCCCTGATGCTCCAGGCGCTGCAGGCATTTCCTTTGCTGGAGATCGAGCTTCTGCTGGAAGACCGATTTGTCGACCCTGTCGAGGAGCGCATCGATCTCACGTTGCGCATCAGCGGCACGCTCCCGCCGGACCTTGTGGCCCATCCTTTGGCAGTTTGGCCGCGATATTTTGTGGCGTCTCCCGACTACGTGGAACGAAAGGGCAAGCCAAGGCAGCCGGCCGACATGGTCACGCATGACTACCTACGCTACGCGGGAAACGACGACGCGGTGGTTTTGAATGGCCCGGCAGGCGCTGTGACGTTGTCAGTACCCACGCGGTACCGAGTGAACAGTGCTGTGGCTATGCTGGAAGCCGTGCGTAGCGGGGCGGGGGTCGCGCTGCAACCGTCCTGGATGGTTGATGCCCTACTGAAGGAGAAGAAGCTCGTTCGGCTACTGCCGCAATGGACCGGGCCCTCTCAAACCGCGCACTTGGTGTACGCGCCTCGACGCAGGCAGCCTATCCGGGTAAAGCTGATGACGGAATTCCTGCTCGCGCATGTGTCAACGTGGTGAGCAGCCTACTGTTCGCCCACGGCAAGCTGGCACTGGTGTCAGCTCGCGGAGGGCTTCGCGAGCGGCAGGTGCGTGCTCCTTCGGGCGGGAGACTGAGCCCACGTGATCGGTGTCCTTCTCAAGCCACGTATCGCAGCAAGCCCGCCACCAGTGAGTCGAATGTCACTCGGCACCGGCGGCTACTGCGCAGGTCACCGTGCATGGTCACCCACATGTTCAACTTGAGTGCCACCTGCCGGGGCAGCAGTCTGACCAGCTCAGGGCTGCGCTTTGCGACGCCAACTTGGCAGAGGCCGATCCCGCACCCAGCACGGATCAGCGCGAGCTGCGCCGTATCGCTGTCACTTCGAAGCGCGAAGGCTGCGCGTGCCATAGGGGGCACGAGCTTGAGGGTCGCGCGAATGAAGGCGGTTTCCTGGTCATAGCCGATCAAAGTGTGGGAGGCCAGTTCTGCGATTGTCTTGGGTGTGCCGTGGCGTTCAAGGTAGTCGCGACGCGCGTGCAACCCGATCAGCACGTCCCCGACATGGCGTGCCATCAAGACGTCCTGCTTCGGCTGGGTCATTCGGACCGCAATATCCGCCACCTGACGCACTAGATCCTGGATTCGGTTGGTGAGCACCAGTTCGACTTGGAGGTCCGGGTACTCCTGACGCAGGTCCGCGATGATCGGCGGCAGAACCTCGGCTCCGACGATCTCACTGGCGGAGATCCGAACAGTACCCTTTACGCCCGTGCCCTGGCTTTCGGCGACGCGCCGCAACGCCGCGGCCGTGCTGTCCATCGTCTCCGCATAGGCGCGCAGTGCGAGCGCCGCCTCCGTAGGCAAAAGCCCGGTCTGGGACCGCGTGAATAGGGGCACCCTAAGCGCTCGCTCAAAGGCGCCGATGTGGCGGCCCACTGTGGGCTGCGTGATGCCAAGGGCCCTGGCCGCACCCGAGAGAGAGCCCTCGCGCAGCACCCCGAGAAAGGTGCGATAGAGCTCCCAACCGATGTCTGTAGCCATACACAAATGTATAGCGAATAGGCGAAGTCCGCTAACTCCTTTCTCGCTCCGGACTGCGCAAAATTGCGCCCACAGTAACCAGACTATGAGCAGATGACTATGAGCAAAGAGCGAACGGCGCTGGTGTTGGGTGCCTCGGGCGGCGCCGGGGGCGCGGTGGCGAGCAAGTTGCGGGAGGCGGGCTGGACGGTGAAGGCGTTGCGTCGGGTACAGGATCAGCACAGCATGATCCATGAGGGAACAACTTGGGTGCGGGGTGATGCAATGAACGCGGCGGACGTGGCAAGGGCTGCCCGCGGCGTCAGTGTGATCGTGCACGCTGTGAATCCTCCCGGCTACAAACGCTGGGATGAGCTGGTACTGCCGATGATTGACAACACGATCGCGGCGGCTGTGGCCGAAAAAGCGACCATCGTGCTCCCCGGCACGGTCTACAACTTCGGGGCGGACGCACTGCCGCTTGTTGCCGAAGACGCGCTGCAGCGCCCCAGTACGCGCAAGGGCGCAATCCGTGTCGAATTGGAACGCCGCATAGAGGCCGCGACCCGCCAGGACGCGCGCGCGTTGATTGTGCGTGCCGGTGACTTCTTCGGGCCGAACTCGACCAGCAACTGGTTCGCGCAAGGAATCGTCAAAGCCGGCAGTCCGGTTCGCAAGGTGTCTCTGCTGGGGGATGCGGGCGTGGGCCATCAGTGGGCGTACTTGCCGGACTTCGCGCTCACGGTCGCGAAACTCTTAGCGCGCCGCGACACCCTCGAACCCTTCGCTCGTTTCCACTTCGGAGGTCACTGGGATGCTGATGGCACAAGGAT
>JAQBNX010000028.1 GCA_028288385.1 Spirosoma sp. | reverse complement strand
GCCTGCGTCTGACCTAATTGGTCATTCACTATTTCATTTTTCACTTATTCGCTCATCTCCGTTTATGAGTCCAGTCCTAGATCTCAGCCTCGACGAACTGTTCGAGCAATTCGATCATCTCCGCGTGTTAATCATTGGCGACGTAATGCTCGATTCCTATGTATGGGGCCGCGTTGAGCGTATCTCGCCCGAAGCCCCCGTCCCGGTTGTTACTGTTGACCGGCGCGAACTGCGACTGGGTGGTGCGGGTAATGTTTTGCTGAACGTACAGGCACTCGGGGCCGAAGCTATCATCTGCTCAATCATTGGCACCGACGCCCCCGGCGATCAGCTTAAGCAGGAACTTTGCAACCGGGGGCTCAACTGTGATGGCCTGATCCGTAGCCGTGACCGCATCACCACCATTAAAGAGCGAATTATTGCCCAGTCACAGCAGGTGGTGCGGGTCGATACCGAAACCGACAAATACATTACGGCCGACGAGCGGGCACAACTCATCGCCAAGGCTAAAGAACTCATTCCAACCTGCCACGTCGTTATTTTTGAAGATTATGATAAGGGTGTTCTGAGCAAAGAAGCAATTGCCGAGATTACCGACTTTGCCAACGCACAGAACGTACCGACCGTGGTGGATCCAAAAAAACGCAACTTCCTGTCGTATCAGAACACTACGCTATTCAAACCCAATCTGAAAGAACTACGCGAAGGGCTGAAAGTGGAATTTGACGTAGATGATGAGGACGAATTTCAGGCTGTTGTGAATAACCTTAAAGAGACGTTAAACCTGCAAGGGGCTCTGATTACACTCTCGGAGCGCGGAGCCTTTATTGATTATAATGGTGAAACGCTAAAATTACCCGCTCACATTCGCCAGATTGCCGATGTTTCGGGCGCCGGCGATACGGTTATCAGCATTGCCGCCTGTTGTGTTGCGCTAAGGCAGCCACCTGCCATTATTGCCGGGCTGTCTAATCTGGGTGGGGGATTAGTATGCGAGTCGGTTGGCGTAGTACCCATCGACAAAGCGCAGCTGAAGCGGGAGGCCAAGGAGAATCTATGATTTAACTCAGACTGCTTAAGCAATCAGAAAGGCTTCTTTGGCTGCATAAAATCGACTTACGACTTATATACTATATAACCTGCTGCGACTGGCTCAGTGTGCCTGGTAACTATTGGGGAGCTAGGAAAAAGAAAAGATATAACGTATGGACTACCAAAAATTAGTCATCTCCTCCGTATTGTTCCTGGTTGGGTCCATTGGACATTGGTACATTATGTATTGGCAGTTTAAACAAAGTAATTGGATTCAATCGCCAGTTCCTTATGGTCTGGCAGTACTATGTGCCTGGCTTTGGATCAAGGCATCCGCATACGGTGTAGCTGGCTTCAACGGGTCTATGTGGTCCAATCGATTCCTTTTTTTTGTAACTGGGGTATTTGCTGGTGCTATTTTGTACCCCATTCATTATGGGCAAGCAATCACAGTCAAAGTGGTAGTACAGTTAGCGTTGGCTATAGCGCTTATTCTTGTTTCAGTGCTATGGAAATGAATTGTTTGTGATGAAGTATGGACGCTGCCATCAAACCGTATGCATTGGTCAACAGGTTAGCGCAAAAGAAATTAATGATGGTAGAATAGGCTATAGTGGTCAGTAATTAGATTCGCTTAAGTAATAGGTTGGGCTACAGGACTATTTGACCGGAAGGAATGTGTAATCTGAATAAAGTGCCATTTTCTTTGAGTAGCTCAAAATTTCCCTCTAATTGCTCGCTAAGAGACGTAATAAGCCGTTTTCCAAAAGAAGTTTGTTTACCCGCCTTTTGCCAATCGGCCAGACCTATACCTGGCCCGTTGTCCTGTACTTCCAGGGTGATACTGGAAAATGGAGCATCACTATTGCTGTGCAGCCCAATGCGCAGTGAGGGATATTGCTGGTGAACATAAGCATATTTAAAGGCATTTGTAATGAGTTCGTTTACTATTAAGCCGAGCGGGATTGCAATATCTACATCGAGTTCGTGTTGCTCTATATTAAGTTGTAACCTGAATTTGTCTTCCTGATAACCATAAGCCCGCATCATGCTTTCGGCCAGTTGCGTAAGGTATTCCTGCATATTGATTACCGTAACCTGATCGGTCAAGTACAACTGCTGATGAATAAGAGACATTGCTTCAACCCGCTGTTGTCCTACCCGAACGGCTGCTATTGCTTTTTCATCGTGCAGCCCAATGATTTGTAAGTTCAATAGACTGGATACTATTGCCAGATTGTTTTTAACCCGATGGTGTAATTCTTTTATTAAGGTGCGCAACTGGTCTGCCTGATTAGCCACTTGCCGACTTCTTATTGTAATTATGTCGTTTTGTTCTGATAAACTACGGTTTGCCCGACGGATAGTGAGATACTGTCCCACTAAGATGCTTAACAGGAGTATTAAGAGAAACAAGCCACCAGCCATGTACTGAAACTGCCGTGTGCGTATATGGTTCTGATGATCGAGAAGGGCAAACTGCTGTTCTCGTTTGTAGGTATCATGTTTTGTCTGAACTTCAGCTATGGCCCGTGTTTTTTCAAGCTCCGATTTGATCCGTAACAGAGCAATTTGATGGCTCTCCTTTGCCTGAATAGCTGCTATCTGTTTTGCTTTTTCGGCTTCGATTTTGGCGATTTCCCGGGTTTTGGCTAATTCGAAATTGGCGACGGTTGTTGCTAGGGTATGCGCTTGCTGTACTTCATAACGACCTTGTAACTGAGCAATAGTCCGAGTCTTCTCCAGGTTCATTAATGAATCATCAATCCTTTTATGCTCCAGTACGAATGCATAAGCCAGATCATATTGTCCGGAGGCTGCATACGTTTTTGACAGCACCCAATAAACGGAGTTTGTGAGGGGAATGTCTTTGCTGATTTTTACTTGTTCCAGCGCTTTTCTGGCAAAATACAGTGCTTTGTCGGGTTGATGTAACCCAAGGTATGACGTAGCCAGATTACGGTAATTATGGGCAAGACTACTACTACGTTTAAGGGCTAAATTAAGCGATAGCGATTTGTTAAGATAATCAATCGCCTGCTCATACTGGTGTTCTACATTGTAATTCTTACCCAGGTTATTATAGATAACCCGGTTAGCTTCTGGTTTGGCCTTAAGCTGTTCGTTAATGGCTAATGCTCTAAAAAAACAGTCACGACCCTGTTTGAAATCGCCTAAATCTTCATAAATGATACCTAGATTAATATATGTATCCGGTAGTAACTTAACCGAATTAAAGCGTTGTTTAATCTCAATTGCGCGCTGGATATATAAAAGCCCCTGCCTGGCATAAGCTAACACATGCTGGTTCTCGCCCATCATTTTATAGAGCCAGCCCATGTTATGATACACCTGGGCTATCACTTTGGGTTTGTTAGCTTTGGTATAATTTGTAATTGAAGCCTGAAAGAATATTAACGCTTCTTCAAAGGAGCCTTGATGCATGCATATTGCCCCTCGGAGTCGATTGAAATCGCCAAGACCGGCGTCGTATTTTTTGCGAATACACAGTTGTCTCGTCAGCTTAAGATAATATAAAGCCGAGTCAGAATTGCCCTGCTTATAAAATTCATTTGCAATGTCGTAATAGGTGTTAGCACGAGTTGTATCCGTTAATCTATACCTGAGCGTTGACCTTAAACTGTCGATGAGTTTGCCCTGTGCCGAAGTCTGCTGGAAAAACGCTGTAAGCATAAACAACAGGCAGACAAGAAACCAAGGGTAAATTTTCATGGCACAAGTAAGGTCACAAACTCTTGATAGTAAGACCGTTATTGACAGTTCTTGGGCTAATCTAAGGAACGATGTTAACTTAAATATTTTTATATTTTAAACGGTTGCCCTAATGCTTTCCCCAATCCGGTATCAGGGTGAAATTTGTCTGTTTTATGATACAAGCAAAAATGTGAGACAGGCACTTAGCTAGTTAGCGAAGCAACCAGTTAAAGGCGTCCATTCAGACGAGTACGTATTTTAAAGTTTTCTCGAAGCCCTGACTGGTCAGTCTCGTAAAGTGAGCCAACGAGTTGAATCCAGGATTACCAACTGGCTTGTTGTACGACCTCAGCAGGCGAAAGCGCTGAAGCCTTGACTTAATGAATCAGAAACGGGTCAGGCTCGGTATTGATGAAGAGCCGGTGAGGTTAGCATTACAAAGTAAGCCTGAAGCTTAAGCACTGGCTGATCAGGCAATGGTGCATCAGCTAAGAAAGAATCCTTTATTCGTATTTGTCCTTAACCCAAACAAGGGAATAAAATCTGGCTTCTACTAACGGGAAGGCGCCCTAAAACTTTAAGGTAACTTACTGCTAACCAATAACAAGAGAGTCTTAGTGAACCGAATTAAATGCACTACGGTGGTCCCGACGGGAATCGAACCCATATCTAACGTTTAGGAAACGTCTATTCTATCCGTTGAACTACGGGACCAAATAGCAGAGACCGGCGGGCCGGTCTCTGCGTGTACTGCAAAAATGTCAAAAATTCGTTAGCCTGCCAAACCATCGCCGAATTCGGCCGATTCAGATAGGGGTACGTTTACCCAATTCGGATAAATGTAGTAGTGCTTCTCTTTGACCAGGGAGTAGAGCAACTCACGCAGTTCGCTAACGTTCTCACCAGTTTGGGCCGAAATGAATACAACATGGTCGGCTTTCTGAGCGAGATACGTCTTCTTAAGATACTCCAGTGCGGTTTTTTTCTGTACCGCTATGGGAACTTCAATTTCCTGCTGCATCGTGTTGTCACCAGAAAATTCATCATACTCATCGGCCGGTGTAGCCTTCTCCAGCCATTCGTTTCGGGGCGAGAACTGGTCCATCTTGTTAAACACCAATACCATTGGCTTATCAGCAGCGTTGATATCGGCCAGTGTCGCATTGACAACTTCAATCTGCTCTTCAAACAGCGGGTGCGATACGTCCACAACATGAACCAGAATGTCAGCTTCCCGCACTTCGTCGAGCGTCGATTTAAAGGCTTCGATGAGCATCGTCGGCAGTTTCCGGATAAACCCAACCGTATCGGTCAGGAGAAAAGGAATATTACCCAGCGTAACCTTCCGTACTGTCGAGTCGACTGTAGCAAAGAGTTTGTTCTCGGCAAACACGTCGGCTTTGGCCATTGTCTGCATCAGCGTCGATTTGCCAACGTTGGTATACCCCACCAGCGCTACCCGCACCAGCCGGTCGCGTTCTTTCCGGCGGGTCTGGCTTTGCCGGTCTATTTTCTCAAGCTTTTCTTTCAGGAAAGCAATCCGGTCTTTTACAATCCGGCGGTCGGTTTCAAGTTCCTTTTCACCCGGTCCGCGCATACCTACACCACCCTTCTGGCTGGTCAGGTGACTCCACATACGGGTCAAACGGGGATACATATACTGGTACTGAGCCAGTTCAACCTGAACCCGAGCCTGAGCGGTTTGAGCCCGCATCGAGAATATGTTCAGGATGAGCAGGCTGCGGTCCAGCACCTTAATGTCGACCAGTTCGTCTTCGAGATTTCGGACTTGCGAGGGGGTCAGATCATCGTCGAAGATGACCGTATCAACCGGATTGGCCAGAATATATGTTTTGATTTCCTCCAGTTTACCTTTTCCTACAAAGGTGCGCGTGTCGGGCCGCTCAAGTTTTTGCGTAAATGAGTTTTTTGTGACGACGCCCGACGTTTCGGCCAGAAACGCCAGTTCATCTAAATATTCCCTGGTCTGTTCAACGGTTTGTTTCTGCGTTATCAGCGCGACCAGAATGGCGGTTTCGGGTTCTTTATGCGTGTCGTTCATGAAATTCGGTTAACATTTTTTGGTTGTCAGCCCTGTCAGAAGTACAGTATATTCTAGTCGGGTTAACAAAGCATGCTATATAGAACGGGCCGGATTTGGTAAAAGTTTCGGCGGTCTACCAGCCCAGAAGACCACCATTTGTTTATACCTGAACTGTTTTCCAGTGGCCCTGACGAAATATCCAGATGGAAATGAGGGCCAATAATGTTTCGCTGGATGCCACCGACCAGAATACGCCCAAAGGCCCCCAATGCAATACATTGGCTAATATGTAGGCCAGCGGAATTTCAATCAGCCAAAAGCACACGATGTTAATGACCGTTGGCGTTCGGGTGTCGCCAGCACCGTTAAACGCCTGACTAACGACCATGCCATAGGCGAATGCTACGTACCCAATGCAGAACACCCGCAGGCACTGCACCGCTACGTCTACTACGCGCGGGGTGTGATCGAACAGCCAGACAACTTGGTGGGCACTCGAGTAAAACACTATGCCAATCAACAAAAGGAAAATCATATTGCATAAAGCGGCCCGCCAAACTGAGGTTTCGGCCCGGTCTGGCTGACCTGCGCCAAGATTCTGGCCTACTAGCGTAGCGGCCGCGTTGGCCATACCCCAGGATGGCAGGATGGTGAAGATCAGAATCCGGATTGCAATGGTGTAGCCAGCCACCACCTCACTGCCGAAAGCCGACACCACCCGGGTCAGAAACACCCAACTGGCCGACCCAATCAGGTACTGTCCCGTACCGCCAGCCGCTACCGATAACAGGTTTCGTATAAGACCGGCGTCAGGCGTAAGGTCTGCCCGACGAATCTGCATCGCACCGCTTCGGCGTGTAAGGGCATACAGTTGGTATAGAACGCCGACACTCCGGCCCGCTGTTGTGGCCACCGCCGATCCGAGCACGCCCAGTGCAGGGACGGGACCCCAGCCGAAAATAAAAACCGGCCACAGCACGATGTTGACACCAGTGGCTAACCACACCGACCGCATCGCTATCGACGCATCGCCCGATCCGCGCAGACAGCCACTAAGCGTATGAAGCAGGACGATGGCCGGTGCGCTGGCAAAAATCATTCGGGTGAAGCCCGCACCGTTGGCAACCAACTGCGAGCTACCCCCCATGAGCCGCAGAATGGACTCGGCAAACAGCGCACCCGGCAGTCCCAGCAACAAGGCCACCGTAACCGATATAATAATGGCTTGCCCGGCTGTTGTACCTGCTTCGCGCGAATTGCTTTCGCCAATGCGCCGGGACACCAATGCCGTGGCCGCTGTACTAAGCCCCATGGCTATTGAGTAAACCAGCGTGAGCACGGATTCTGTCAAGCCAACGGTTGCCACTGCTTCCGGACCGATTTTAGCCACAAAAAATATATCGACAACCGCAAATAGCGCTTCCATAACCATTTCCAGAATCATGGGTACGGACAGCATGAATATGGCTCGGTTGATGCTGCCAGACGTGAAATTGGTTTCAGAACCGCGCAAAGCGGCCAGAAACAACCGAAAAAATTTGGCCATTGAATAGAGGAATTGCCCATAGCCTAACGGGCTACCGGTAACCTATGGATGATGACAAAAGATGAATTGGCTGCGGGTAGGGCAGCAAGATGGAGGGAAGAGAAAAAAGACCGCGTCGGGTCTTATCCAAGGAACTTCATGGGCGATGGTGGACCGCTTTAACGGTCACTTTTAGCGCTACAAACCTATGGATTTCGTTTTGTAAAAAGCAAATCGTTTGAGTAAACGGTCAGTTCAGGAAAAGTGAAACACCGAAAAACGCCCCGGCGAAGTTAGGGACGGGCACTTGAAGAGGTAGGTTTATACGTCGACTGTATAAATCCTGTGTCGAATGATTCTGTCTTTGCTAAAGTCCACGATGTTTCCATAGCCGTAGGGCCGAATAGCGGAATGCCCGTTCCCAGTACGATGGGTGCAATTGAAATAATCAGTTCGTCGATCAGCCCGGCGTTTAGGAGTACCGTGTTTAGCTGGCCGCCACCAATCAGCCAAATTCCGGAGCCGTCGGTTTGTTTCAACCGTTTGACAAACTCATCGGGGGCTTCGGCAACATGGTGAACAAACGGTGCATTGGGCCGTTTGGAGCGGCTGAACACATAGTTGGTTTTGTCCTGATACGGGAAGTCACCACCGAAGCCCAAAATGGTCTGGTACGTAGCATGGCCCATTAGGGTCGTATCGACTGATGCCAAAAATGTGCTGTAACCGTAGTCAAGCTGATTGGGGTTCGGAATGGCGTCGAGCCACTCTACACGGCCGTCGGAGCGGGCAATGAACCCATCAAGTGAGGTAGCGATGTAGAGGCTAATTGGTCGCATAATAAAACCATAGGGGGCACAGGTGGTTTTGCAAAGATGAATATGCCGCCCATTTTAGTCAACGACATAGCCCATTTTCTAGAGAGCGAATTCAATATTGGCCGTTACCCGCAAAGTGAGCAGGGGGGTGTTTATCACCCGTCTGAACGTCCCATTCGGCGGCTCGGACTGGCGCTGGAACCCTTCCCTGACCTGGCAGCGTGGGTTGCCAACAATCAGCTTGATGCATTATGGCTGCACCGTCCCTGGAAACTCGATTTGACTCTGTTGCCACCAACTGTTAGCGTTGCCTACAATCACCTGCATTTTGATGAGCACCTAACGATGGGCTATAACCCCCGGATGGCCGCTCAATTGTCTGCTACCGGGCCACTGGAACCGCTGGGTTTTAAACAGTCAATCTATGAAACTGGCGAACTGCTGCCTCAGCGACCGATTGGAATGCTCTTCGATACGGAGAAGCAGAACGTAGCGGAGTGGGTGCGCCGAGCGCAAATGCTATTCGGGGGGTATGACCGCCTTGAAGCGGGCCGACAATCGACCGTAGGGCGTGTTGCCGTGGTAGGAGCCATGAATGATGCGCTTATTCGGGAAGCGGCCGACCGGGGCGGAACGCTGTACTTCACGGGTCAATACCGGCCATCGGCTCAGAAAGCGGTTGATGAAACGGGTATTACAGTTATTTCCGTGGGCCATCGCCGGTCAGAAGAGTGGGGAGTACGCGCACTGGACGATTTATTGCGTCAGTGCTGGCCGGAACTTAATGTCCTGGTTTGGGAGTAAAGCGTCAGAATGCAAGGGTAAAGGTGCTCCCCTGACCAGGTATGGACTCCGCTGTAAGTTGCCCTCCGTGGAGCTGCATAATCTGGCGCGATAAACTTAGCCCGATGCCCGAACCAGTTTTCTTGGTTGTATAGAACGGTATGAAAATCTGCTCCAGGGCTTCCGGCTCGATGCCGGGTCCATTGTCCGTCACGCGGATGACAACGTGCGGTCCATTGGCGGCTGCTTCTATTTGAACGGCCGGGTTGGCCGTCTTTTCCAAACTCTCCATGGCATTCTTGACTAAATTCAGCAAGACCATTTCAATCTGAGCCGCATCGGCGCGGATGGTTATGGCCGGCGATTCGGTTGTAATGGTGATTCGGTTCTTCAGGGCAGTGGGCTGCGCCAACTGCGCTACGTTCCGCAGGAGATTTTCGACCGATACGTCGTCAAGAACGGGTTGGGGAATTGTCGTAAAGTGTCGGTATGCATCTACAAACTGCATAACGCCGGCACCCCGCTGTTCGATGGTCATGAGCGCATCGCGCAGGTCGTTGACGGATTCGGTCAGGCGCGGGTCGTGCGCTACGGGTTTGGCCAGGTCTGTCTCAACAATGTCGCGCATGGTACCCGCCAGCGAGACAATTGGTGTAATGGAGTTCATAATCTCGTGGCGCAGCACCTTCGTCAGGTTTTGCCACGCGTCGAGTTCG
>JAQBNX010000698.1 GCA_028288385.1 Spirosoma sp. | reverse complement strand
CCATGGACAAAACCATGGGCAAGGAACTTCAGCGGGCGGTTAAAAAACTGGGAGCCGATTTCTATTTCAACCACAAAGTCACGAAGGTAGAGAATAAGGGCGACGAAGTGGAAGTAAGCATTGACACACCGGACGGCAAACAAATCTCCTTAACCGGCGACTATTGCCTGGTTTCCGTCGGTCGGCGACCTTACACCGATGGCCTGAACCTCGAAGCGGCCGGATTGCAGGCCGACTCAAAAGGCAAAATAGAAGTTGACAGTTACCTGCGCACGAGCGTACCACACATATACGCCCTTGGCGACGTGATTCGCGGGGCCATGCTGGCGCATAAGGCCGAGGAAGAGGGTACATTTATTGCCGAAACCATTGTTGGTCAGAAGCCCCACATTCATTACCGCCTGATCCCGAACGTAGTCTATACATGGCCCGAAGTAGCGGCTGTGGGCTATACCGAAGAAGAAGTAAAGTCTGAAGGTATCCCGTATAAAACCGGCTCATTTCCCTTCAAGGCCCTGGGCCGGGCTCGGGCGAGCATGGACATCGACGGTTTAGTGAAGGTACTGGCGCACAAAGAGACCGACGAGATTCTGGGCGTTCACATCATTGGACCCCGGGCTGCCGATATAATTGCCGAGGCCGTAGTGGCCATGGAGTTCCGGGCATCAGCGGAGGACATTAGCCGCATGTCGCACGCGCACCCAACTTATACCGAAGCCTTTAAGGAAGCCTGTCTGGCCGCTACCGATAACCGGGCCATCAATATGTAGTTCTATTTTAAACGTAACACGAACGCCCGGCTGCTGAAAAGTGGCCGGGCGTTCGTGTTTAGTCTCCTTCATTCTATCAATTTATCGTAGTTACTATTAAAATAGCATTAACCTAACTATATTTTGCAATAATCAATAAAATTAGAATAAAATATATACATTTACTTACCAGTACAATTTAAGTTTGGTACTTTTAACAATTAGCCATTTAATTTACTGGCTCAGAGTTTCTATTCATGTTTTCTTACAACCAAACTACCCATGAAACACAAATTTACCAATCTCAGGCACTGGTCAGCCTGGCAGCGCTACGTTATACTGGTTATGCTCGTGACACTGGCCAGCTCGGCTGGGTGGGCACAGGCCCCACGCCAGATTACCGGAAAAATTTTGTCTAAAACCGACGGGACAGGTCTTCCAGGTGCCAACGTTCTCGTGAAAGGAACAACCGTTGGAGCTGTGACAGATGCGGACGGTGCTTTTATGCTCAATGCTGCTCCCAATCGCAACGGTGAACCGACCATCCTAACCGTATCGTACATTGGTTTTATTTCGCAGGAAGTAGCACTTGGCACCCAAACACAACTAACGATTTCGCTTGTCGAAGATGCCTCTCAACTCAATGAGGTTGTTGTGACGGCGTTGGGTATTGCGCGTGAAAAGAAAGCGCTCGGCTACAGTCTCCAGGAACTCAAAGGGTCAGAAATTACGCAGGCCCGTCCTACCAACTTAGTTAACGCCCTGTCTGGCAAGATTGCGGGCGTACAAGTGACGGCTACCAACGGATTGCCCGGCGCGTCGTCGCGAATCCTGATCCGGGGCGCTAACTCCATTGGTGGTAATAACCAGCCACTGTTTGTGGTGGATGGCATCCCCATCGACAATGGCAGCTACAACGTAACGCCGGGCAGCACGGGTGGCAATGTAAACAACCAGACTGTAGACTATGGGAATGGTGCATCGACCATTAACCCCGACGACATTGACAATATTTCGGTGCTGAAAGGAGCCAATGCGGCCGCTCTCTATGGCTCACGAGCGGCCAATGGCGTTATTCTGATTACGACCAAACGCGGATCGGCCAGCAAAAACATCGGTGTAACGGTTAACACAAACACTACGTTTGAGAACCCCTTACGGCTGCCCGATTTCCAGAATGAATACGGTCAGGGGTTGCAGGGAAAGTTTAGCTACGTGGATGGCATGGGTGGGGGCGTAAACGACGGTGTCGACGAAAGCTGGGGTCCCAAACTGGACGGGCGGCTGATTCCGCAGTACAACTCGCCCATTGACCCGGCAACGGGCAAACCTACCGCTACGCCCTGGATTGCCCGCCCCGACAACGTCAAAAATTTTTACGACACAGGCATCACCACCACCAATAGCATTGCTCTGACGGGTGGCAGTGAGAAAGGAGACTTCCGCATTGGCTACACCAACCTATCCCAGAAAGGGATGTTGCCCAATACCAATTACAAGCGCCAGAACCTGACCTTAAACGCAGGCTGGAATTTTACCGATAAACTCAATGTCCGGACGAGTATTAGCTATATAAAAGACGGCTCCGATAACCGCCAGAATTTGAATCTCTACTGGATCTGGTTTGGGCGGCAGGTTGACCTGGCCGACCTCAAAGCGCAGCCCGTTGCCGATGGCACCGACCCCAGCCAATGGCCGGTGCAGCGTAACTGGAACTCAAATTACTGGAACAACCCGGCCTTTGCCCTGTCGAACTTTAAATACGGCAATGATAAAGACCGCATCATCGGCAACGTAACGGCTACCTACAAGCTCTCCAACTGGCTGACCCTGACCGGCCGTACGGGTACTGATTTCTCCAACGACCGGCGCATCACCAAACGGGCTAAGTCCGTTGGGCTGCCCAATGGCGATTATGCCGAGGACATCGTCTTTGTCCGCGAAACAAACAGCGACTTTCTCCTGACAGCCGACCGCCGACTGAGCGATTTCCATGTGATAGCCTCCGTGGGAGGAAATGCCCGGCAGAACTACATCCAGCGCGACTACATGTATGCATCGGAACTGACGATTCCAAACCTGTATAACATCGGCAACGCCAAGTCGCGCCCCACGGTGCTAAACCGTATCACCGACAAGCGGGTGAATAGTCTCTATGGTTCAGCTTCGCTGTCGTTTCGGGATTACCTGTTCATGGACCTGACCGCCCGCAATGACTGGTCGAGCACGCTCCCGGCTGGCAACCGGAGTTATTTCTACCCATCGGTGTCCGTCAGTGCTATCCTGACCGATATCCTTGGGCTATCTTCCAAAACGCTTTCGTATGCCAAACTCCGGGGTGGCTACGCACAGGTGGGCAACGACACGGATCCGTATAACCTGCAACAGGTTTATACGAGTGAAACTGCCTGGGGCAACGTAACGACGTTTTCCGAAAATAACCTCATATTCAACAAAAACTTAAAACCCGAGATCACCACGGCCATTGAATTTGGACTGGAAACGCGGCTATTTAGCAATGCACTAAACTTCGAGTTCACCTACTACGATAAGAACACCAAAAACCAGATTCTACAGGCCAACGTAGCGCAGAGTTCGGGCTACTACAACTCGGTTATCAACGCGGGGCAGATTCGCAATAGTGGGTTCGAGATCGAGCTGTCTGGAGCGCCCGTTAAGCGCCCGGGTGGTTTCCGTTGGGACGTAGCGGTCAATTTTTCCCGCAACCGCTCCGAAGTAGTCGATCTGGGTGGTTTGTCCACGTATCAGATCAATACAGGGTCGCTGCTACGGAATGTGATTCTAGAGGCCCGACCCGGCGATCCATACGGCAACTTCTACGGCACCTACTACCGGCGTGACCCCAGTGGCAACCTGATTTTCAACAGCCAAGGCTACCCGGTTGCCGCGTCGGACCGCAAGGTGCTCGGCAATATCATGCCGAAGTGGACGGGAGGCCTGCAGAACACCTTCAGTTACAAGTGGGTATCGCTTAGCTCGTTAATCGACGTTCGCTACGGCGGTAACGTATTCTCGCAGGGCATCAACATCGGGCGCTACACGGGTGTGCTGGCCGAAACGCTGCCCGGCCGCGAAGGCAACATTGTGGGACTGGGCGTTGTAGAGACTAAAAATTCGGATGGTACGTTCAGCTACGCTCCGAACACAACGGCAGTGGCCCAGGCCGACGATTATTACCATAACTATTACAACCGCAACGTCAACGAAAACTACATCTTCGACGCCAGCTACGTAAAGCTGCGCGAAGTGCGACTGGGTTTTGCGTTCCCGCAGAAGTGGTTTGGTCGCACTCCCTTCCGTACCGTTACGTTTGCACTGGTGGGCCGAAACCTCGCCCTGCTCTACAAAAACCTGCCCCACATCGACCCGGAAACCAGCTACTACGGCGACGGCAACGTACAGGGATTCGAAAATGGCAATACTCCATCGGCCCGCAGCATGGGCTTCAACCTCAACTTCGGACTGTAACAGACTCTATTGACTGAACACCCATAGTGGACACACGTATGAAAAAGACCTTATTTCTTTCTTTTGCCCTTTCGCTTTCTGTACTGACCAGCTGCGAAAACAAGTTCGACGAAACAAACGCAAACCCCAACGACCCAACCAGCGTACCAGCTGAGCGGCTCCTGCCCCACGCCATTTATTCGGCCGTCAGCAACATCATTGGTCCGTCGGGCACGGTATCGCTGGGGTTAGACGCAGGTAACGGTTGGGCGCAGCATACCGCCCGGATTCAGTACACCGAAATCGACCAGTTCAGTTACACCAGCGATTTGCAGGACCTGCCCTGGCGCAGCCTGTATAACGAAGCACTGGCCGACTTTCAACGGGTTATTGAGCTTGGCAAATCATCGGGCAACGAAAACTACCAGGCCATCGGGCTAATTATGCGGTCGTATGTTTTCTCGGTGCTGACGGACGTATACGGCGACATCCCATATTCTGAAGCGCTCAAAGGAACGTCGGATGGCATTGTCGCCCCTAAATTCGATGCCCAGAAAGACGTTTATGCGGGGCTAGTGTCTGACCTGAAACTGGCCAACGACCTGATTAACACAAAGGCGGTCAGCAAGGAAGGTGATATCCTGTTTGCGGGCGATATGACAAAGTGGAAAAAGTTTGCCAATTCACTAAACCTGCGCTTACTGAACCGGATGTTGAGCAAAACCGGCGCGTCCATCGATGTGAAAGCTGAGATGACGCGCATCCTGAGCGATGCAACGAAGTACCCGGTTATGACCAGCAATGCCGACGTAGCGCAGTTAGTGTACCTGACTCGTCCAAATAACAATCCAACCAACGAAAACCGCCGTACCCGCGATGACCACCGCGTTAGTGCAACGCTGGTCGATAAATTGGTCGCCTTGGGTGACCCCCGGCTGGCCGTTTACGCCAATAAAGCAACGGCCACGGGCGAGTACAAAGGTGTTCCCAACGGCCTGCCCAACTCCGACGCGGGTGCACTGGGTTTTACTAAAACTTCTAAAGTTGGCGATTATTTCACGCAGGAAACAACCCCGGCGGTTATCATGAGTTTTGCCGAACTGAACTTCATTCGGGCCGAAGCCGCACTGCGGGGTGTGTCGGCAGCGGGCGATGCGGCTAAAGCCTATAGTGATGGCATCACAGCATCAATGAGTTATTACAAGCTGACACCTCCTGCTGACTACCTGATAAAAAATGCGCTGAAATTTGGTGATGCAGCCACATCCACGGTGGGCCTTACGCAGGTACTGGAACAGAAATGGATCGCCCTGTTTGGGCAAGGAGTCGAAGCGTGGACCGAGTATCGACGGACGGGCATTCCGTCCCTAGTTGTGCCGAAGGTGAACTACAACGCGGGTATGATTCCAACGCGGCTCCCCTATCCGTCGGCGGAAGAAAACTTGAACAACATGAATTTTAAATCAGCTCTTACGGCTATGGGTGGGGCCAATACCATGCAAACCAAGCTATGGTGGGCAAAATAACCTGACACGTTACGTAGGGCTGTGCTGTTGATAAGATTTGCTAAACAGCCCTACGTAACGCATCATCTTCTCACAAATTCTTATCAATCAGCTTCCTGACCTCCTCCGACGCATCGGGTAAGGGAGCATTTCGTTTAACAATCTTGCCTTGGCGGTTTATGAGGGTAGCCGTGACTTCATTGTCAGCGCGAAGCCGTTGCACTACGTCCGACAGTTGTGTATCGGTGAGCAGCAGGTGATCTCCCCTCAGGTTGTTTTTGGTCGCAAATTCTGCCCATAAGGTATAATCGTCGGTGGGGATGGGCAGGTACACCAGGGCCAGGTCACGACTTCCATACGTAGTGCGCAGCCGTTGCGCGTCGAGTGCCGCCTGCCGCCCGCCTTCCGACGAGACCGATGTCAACAGCGCATAGATCACTTTACCCCGGTTAGCCACCATGAGTTGATCAAAAAGGGATGAGCCATTGGCCCCTTCGTCGCGGGTAACAAAAACGCCAGACGTAATCTCCCCGTTGCTAAGTTTGCCCTTTGCCCGTTGCAGTGTCTGCACAGCCGCCCGAACGCGGGTACTGTCGCCTACTTCCAGCCGGTAGAGTTCATAAAGAGACTGTGCTAGTTGAAGGTCGGTTACCTGCGGCCGGGCGTAGCTGTACAATAGTTTGGCAAAGTCAAGTGTTAGCACGGGCAGCGAGTTAGCTAACCAAAAGGCTGTTAGGTAATTAACCGACTCAGGATCAAACTCTGCCCGGCCGATTCGAATCAGGTTTTCGTAAGCGGCCAGCCGCTGGATGGTATCATTACTACGCTTCACTAAGTTCTGAAAAAAACGTAGGTCCGAGCCTTTGGCCGTATTTTCATCATTTACATAACCACGCAGCCGAGTCTGTTCGGACTCGGTCAGATTACGGCCGTAGCGGAGCAGCAGTGATGAGAGTGTTTTAACGGTAAGACCCTGGCCAGCCCCGCCCTCCAATGCATTTGCCCGGTTGGTGGCATACCGGGCAAATTGGTTCATGGCCGTGGCCCGGGCAGCCGTCAGCAACCGGTCGTTGGCAGGCCGCAGCGAATCCTTGAGTGACGCGGGCAGACGGCTATTATCATACGATGCCTTGTCATAAACATAACTGGCGGCTGTGTAGCGATTGATAGACTGAACCCAGCGCGTCACCAACGGAAAGGTCGTTTGGCGGGCGGCAAACTGTCGGAAAGAGGCCTGATAAGCCGCCAGAACCGTGCGATACGTATCCATGGCGCTTTGCGAACTTACCTTTTCCGATAAATCTTTGGAATTGGGTTTATTGAGTGAAGCTGCTTCAAAGGCTTTATACCGGGCAAACTGGCTGTTCACCTGAGCATTAACACCCCCAAAACGGAATGGAACAGCCGCGGTAAACAACGAATCAGCATCCAGATCGATGCTCAGCGTTCCGGGCCCAGCGAGAAAGGGGGTCGAGATGCGGCCGTAGCCAAAGTACATCTCTTCCTGCGGATAAATGAGCGGTAGGGCCACCCGAAACGTACCGTCGACGTTGAGTGGAGCCGGGCGAACCAGTTCCCGGTTAGCCTGCAGGATATTATTGCGACTCACCAGAACCGTTGGCGACTCGCGGTAGAGCCGAGCCGAAAGATTTTTGATCCGCCCAGTCACAATAACCGAGTCAGTAACCGGCCGTTCGGGTTGGGCGAAGGCGAGCGAAGATGTTAATAGGCAGAAGATAAATACGGGACGCATGGCGCAAATAACGGATAGTGAATTGGTCCTCCAACGCGGTTAACTAGCGAACATTGAAGTAAACGCCAGAAACACTACTTCGTTATCAATATTCGCTGTTCAGCATTTTGTTACGTAGTTCGTATGCCGTGATACTGCTCATCTTCCTGATAGTCTCGGCGCAGAGGATGGCCATTCCAGTCGGTAGGCATCAGGATCCGGCGCAGGTCGGGATGGCCCGCGAAATGAATGCCAACCAGGTCATAGGCTTCGCGCTCGTGCCAGTCGGCCGTACGCCAAATGTGCGCTACGCTCGGCACTACGGGCAGGGGTCGTCCCGCAGCGTTGCGCGGCACCACGACCTTAAGCATCAGGTTATGCTCATAGGGAATGGAGGTAAGATTATAAATCACTTCCATCGTGTTCACTTCCGGTCCGTTATCAATTGCTGTTACACAGGCCAACAGGTCGAAAAACAGCCGGTCATCGTCGCGCAGGAACTGGCAAAGTTCCACTAGCTGCTCAACCCGAACAGTCAGGTAAGGCTGGGGATTTGTCGTATTAACAGGAAAAGCAT
>JAQBNX010000697.1 GCA_028288385.1 Spirosoma sp. | reverse complement strand
CTTAATAGCACATGGCAATAGTAAATGGGTAGACTTAACCCTGAACTGACAACTAATGCTGGGTAGTCGTATTTATAGCGGATTAAGTCGTTCCTTATCGCAGCAGAGGAGCCACTCGGGTTCCCAGCAAATTGATGGTCTGCATGAGTTTAGCGTGGGGTAACGTAGCGATATCCAGTTGGAAAGTCACCCGCGATATACCACCCAACGCCTTATTATGGCGCTGGATCTTAGCAGCCACTTCTTCGGGATTTCCCACCAGTAGCGCGCCCAGCGGACCAAGTTGGGCGTCAAACATTGCCCGTGTAACCGGTGCTCCACCGCGTTCCTGAGCCCGCTTGTTAAAAGTGCGGGCATACCCGGGAAACGTTTCTTCGACGGCTTCCCGGGTTGTTTCGGCCACGTAACCCAGCGAGTGCAGGCCCACTATCAACTGTTCAGGTGCATAGCCAGCCTGGAGGCCGGCTTTACGGTAGAGATCCACAAGGGGTCGAAAGCGGTGGGTATCGCCACCAATAATAGCCACCATCAGGGGTAAGCCCAACGAGCCGGCCCGCGCGAAGGACGCCGGAGTGCCGCCTACTCCAAGCCAGATAGGCAACGGTTTTTGCACCGGCCGGGGGTATATACCTTGCCCGGTTAGCGCGGGCCTAAAGTCGCCCGACCATTTTACATGCTCATTATCCCGGATGTTAAGCAGCAGATCAAGCTTTTCAGCAAACAGCGCGTCGTAGTCATTGAGGTCGAAACCAAACAACGGGAAAGCTTCAATGGATGAGCCTCGACCTACGACCATTTCAGCCCGCCCCTGCGAAATCAGGTCGAGGGTAGCGTATTCCTGAAACACACGGACCGGATCGGCAGCACTGAGCACCGTCACAGCACTGGTTAAGCGAATCTGCTTGGTGCGGGCCGCGGCAGCCGCCAGAATGACAGCAGGAGCCGAGTCGAGGTACTCTGAACGGTGGTGCTCACCAATACCGAACACGTCCAGCCCAACCTGATCGGCGTGTTCAATGCGGTCCAGCAACTGGCCCATTGCTTCCACTCCGCTGATGGTTGTGCCGGTGCCGTTATCCAGCAAATTCGATGCAAAACTGTCGATGCCAATTTCCATACTATTATGGGCCAGGTTGTTTTTTCAGGCTATTAATACACCGAATTACGCATAAGTGTAGAATAATTGGGGCCAGACCATAAAATACCTGACTATAATAAGCACAAAAGCCAGCATGCAGGCCCAGTTTATGCCGGACCTGCGATACCACCTGCGGTAAAATCAGCTAAATTTCTTAGGATTAGTCGTTAATGAGGGCATAAGCACCAACCGGAGCACCACTACGTTGTTTGCCGATAAGCGGTAATTTAGGTTGGGGGGTAAGTGCCTGGGTACGGTCAATAAAAAGTAGACCGTCGTACCGCTCCGTCAGGCGTGTAGGTACGTAATTACCGGATTCACGTGCCGGATTGTACACCACACCAATGGCACGCTGCCCGCGGGACTGGGTCAGTACTGGCTCGTTACGTAGCTCGCTTACAAAAACAATTTTATTATCGGGCGAAACGCGGTGTAGAAGTTCATCCCAGCTGCCATTTTGTGCAGTAGGTACGTTCATGCGTTCATGGGGTGCCTCCCAGTAGCTGCCGGCAATTACGTCTCCCTGGTAGGTTCCAAAGCCGACGATGTAGACTCCCTCTGCCTGATGCGACTCCCGCACTAGCTGACCCAGATTGACCATGCCATACTTCGCCATATCCGTAAAGCGGGCATCGCCAACGTGAGTATTGTGTGCCCACACAATGACTTTGCTGTCGGGGCCGTGTAGTTGCATAAGCCGGTCCAACGTAGAAGCCATGTGGCGGTCACGAACATTCCACGACTCAGCATCGTCTCGCACCATCGCATAATAGTATTCTTCAGCATTCACCGCCACCTGAGCATTCTGCAAAACGTTAAACCTGGCGGTGTCAGAGTCAGTGGCGTAGCGATTCTGCACATGGCTTAGCAACTGGTTTAATGCATCGTTGCAACGGGTTCCCTTCAATGTTGCTGTGGCGTAAGCTTGTTCATCGCCCTTATAACCATCAAAACACTGGAGTGCCTGGTTGGCCAGAGCCGCCGTTTGTGGGTCCGTCGGTTTCAGGATTGTAAGTTGTTCGAGTGATTCCCATAGGCTATACACATCCAGCCCGTAGAAGGATGCTTTCCGGGTGTTTTGCGCATTATAGGCACGCATCCAGTCGGCTAGCTGGGCAATTTCGGTATTTGCCCACATCCAGGTAGGCCAGCGATCGAAGGCCTGTACTACGTCCGCACCCCGTTTTGCCGAACTCTTTCCCTGCACAAATTGATTCAGGGCATAAGCGTCTGGCCAGTCACCCTCTACGGTCACCAGGGTAAATCCTTTTTCCTGAATCAGGCGTCGGGTTATAGCCGCACGCCATTGGTAAAATTCGGAAGTTCCGTGCGATGCTTCGCCTAGTAAAACATAACGAGAGTTACCTATTGCAGCTAGTAAGGCATCCAAATCCTGTTCGGTTTGTAAAGACCTGGAAGCTTTTTGCAGGGCCGTAACGGCTGGTTGATCCTTTACCTGACTTTCAGACAACTGCGGGCGACATGCTTGCAGAGTGCTCATTGAACTTATCATAATATAGAGCAGCGTTTTCATACGTGCTTATGTTTATACCTATTTGCTTTTAGTCAAAATCAGATGAGATGAATATATGGCTGGGGCAGTAAAGAAAAAGTAAGGTAATGGACAAGACAGGTTAATAACCAGTGGCCTATCATTTTCAGGCAACTTAAACTACTACAAACGGCTTATAATGGCTGCCATAGAGATACTGTCCGTGGATGAGCCTATCTGGAAAATTGGGGCTTTATTAAAGAAGTGCGTGTAGTAAGCCGCTGAGTTGCTGGACAACCTTGTCGTACCCTGTTTCTTTAGGCAATACCAAGTCGTAGCCAATTTCCTGGCATCTGGCTTCATTAACGGGTCGATCAGGAGTATCCAGGATAACCACCGGAATGGTTTGCCAGGCGGGCGCTTGAGCCAATAGGATCAGCAATGCATACCCGTCGCAATTGTCCATGTTCCAGTCCATGAGTAGAAGAGACGGTTCAGGATATACTTCCCCCTGCAAGGCATGAATTAACTCGGCCTTATGCATAAAAAAATACAAAACACAGGTTGGGCCGACTTCCCCAAATGCCTGTCGGTACAGGTACTGATCATCGACGTGGTCGCTAGCGATAAAAACGACGGACATACCCTATAATTCGGTTACGACTGTCAACTACGAATCCAGCCTGCATGACGGTAGCCTCCCTTTTTGCTTGATACGGAGATGGATGCACTGACGATGGATTCATTACCTTACCCGTTTACCAGTGCTGTACTCCTTGCCAGCCGTTCAACTCTCGTGTACTCCGGTACGTTTGTGCCTTTACAACTCTATTGAGGCTGTGGCCACGGAGGATTACCTGTCGAGTATAAAGGCCGTTTGCTCATCTGTTGAGTTAATAACCGGAGATAGCCGGTTTGTTGTCTATCCATTCAGAACAGTACGTTTCCATGTATTCTTAATGGCCAGACAGTGGGCTGGTTGGCGACAACCAGAAACTAAAAGATAGAGAGGCACCTGCCAAACAACATCAATGAGCAGGTAGGCAGTAAGCGCTTTTAAACTAACCAATTAAACTAATGAACATAACCATTAGATGTTACAGCCCACATGGGTCTGATGAAACAGCATCCACTAGTTCTGGTGTCAAAACCCAAACAGATAAAGAGTTGCCAAGTGAAACTGCTGAGGGGGATTGGCGGACTGAAGCGGACAAAACGAGTGCCGGCCACCTAACCAACGCGAAATTGGATGCTAAAAGCGAAGGGGGCGATCAGGCAAATGTACGAGGGGGCGATTCAACCGTCCTGGGAGCCGGAGGAGGTGCCGGTGGTCTATCGGGGATTGGAGAGAAGACTGACGAACCTGATCCTACTTCCATGGATCTGAATGAATAGCAATTTCTACAATCCTTTTCTGTAATCGGTTTTTGGTGTAGAAAGCAAATGAGCCGGAACGTTCTAATTAACGTTCCGGCTCATTTGCTTTCTACACCACTTTATTAACGCTGCTTACATTTTCATATTCCAGTATTATCATATGGGAATGTAAGCGACTCTTCCGGCTATCTTATTCGTCGTCCAGGTCAACGCCAGACTCCATAGCAGCAGCTTCATCATTGGTCGTCGCTCCGTCAAAGTCATTTGAATCAAAATCGGTTTGGTCTAAGGTAGTTTCCTGGGAGTCTTGATTTTCCATGTTTTTTAACAATTTAAAGTGCTTTGTATAATTAACGTAGCAGAATTTAGATAAGAAACGTATTACTGTTCTTACATTCCAGATGAGAGTTCCTGTAGATGGACATAGTCTTAGTCTATCCAAAGGATACCTAAACAATGATCACTAAGGGCAATTGCAGTGCTCACCGTTCAGGTGTATTTATCGTGTCACCGTTCCAGTATTGTCATTATGCCGATTTTTACGCAAGCCTAATAAGCCAGCCAGTCCCAGCAGTCCGATCCAACCATAACTAGTATCATGATCTCTGTCGTCGGTTGCCACCGACGAGTTATTACCTTCGGCCCCCTGCAGCGTTTTACTAACAGCGGGCGCTCCCATTGAAAGCAACGCAGCCGTAGCAATGGTGGTTGTAACGATAAGTGCTTTCTTTGCCATAGTGCCGTGTTGGACTTGCTTTTGCTTTGATCCAACGAGGCCCGTCAGTCCCAGTAATCCAAACAGACCAACCCACTCAAGGTTTGTCTCTCTGTCCTCATTGTCGCGCTGCCCGCTCTTCACGGACTGATCGCCATCATATCCTTTGTCTGTTGATTGGCTCTGACTTAGCGCTGGCGCAGCGCTAATCAGGAGTGTCGTTAGGACTAGTACCCAAGCTGTTGTTCGAGTTTTTTTCATTTTCGTTGAGTTTTTGTTTTTCATTAATACACGATTTTTTACAGAGACATAACTGAGGAATGAATCAGGCTAGAGGTAAGTACCCGGTTACCGGCTGGCTTTAAAGGCCCTCGCGTATGTCCACTAATGGCTTAGAAACCACTTATTAAGATAGATGGAAAGGTTTTTGCGTCAGTTGAGTGAGGTAATGGTCCACCCTGCATCCAGAAGTACCTCCTAACCTGCAACAGTGCTAAGAAATCGTAGTATCAGACACTATATCTCTTATAGAGCTGTCTTGTCTGACTAGTACAAATGAATAGTCGTTAACGAACCCAATTTTTTCATAGGACCAAATCCTAACTTTTTGTTTTGCTTACTAGATATGGCATCCAATCTTTAAGTTAAAGCCAAATTAGCGGGAGGCATCTGGTGAAAGAGAATAAGATTGTAAAGGGACGAATGGTAGCTTGGGTTTGGCAGAGATAGGCGGAATACGTAATCGGTAGGACGATGGGAGTGAACAATTACGGTGATGTGGGCAAAGGAAGTGATTAGGCAACACAGTCAGGATAAGTGATTGAAGGGTTTATAACTAGCTGGTTGATGGGACTGGGGGATTGGTTAAGGTGATAAGGTATTGACAAAGTTGGGTGAAATCGGGTCGGGAAGTTGATCAATGCGCTTGAAGTGAGAAAATTAAATAGGTTGGGCTTGAATAAGTTTATCAAAAAATGGGAGCGCCTTATTCGGGGTCGCTCCCATTTTTTGATACCTATATCTTGCAATAAAACACCAGGATAGGCTCATAGCGGATGAGAGCAGTTCCCAATCTCCCGGCCATACCCTTATCCTAAAAATCACCTTCGGCAATAAGTTGGTTAAAGGATTGCATTAGCCGATCATTTTTTAAAGTCGATTATGTACACAATTGCCATACACGGTGGGTCAGGAACGATCAACCGGTCAGAAATTACGCCAGAGCAAGTAAAACAATTCCGGCAGGGTTTGGAGGCTGCTTTAGACGCGGGGTATAACATACTGGCCAGGGGTGGCCCCGCTTTGGATGCAGTGGAGCAGGCCGTTCGGAGTTTAGAAGAAAATGAGCTTTTCAATGCTGGGAAAGGGGCTGTATTTTCGGCTAATGGAAAGCACGAAATGGATGCATCCATTATGTGTGGTCAATCCCTGAAGGCCGGAGCCGTAGCGGGAGTGACTAATGTTCGTAACCCTATTTCGTTGGCGCGAGCCGTCATGGAGCAGTCGGAGAACGTCTTTCTACTGGGAAGTGGTGCCGAAGACTTTGCCCGGGAACATAAACTCACCCTAGAGCCGGATGACTATTTTTTTTCTCATTTACGCTTTGAACAACTGAAAGAAGCCCAGAAAGAAAATAAAACGCAGTTGGATCACAGCAAAAAAAACACGGGCAAAGGAACCGTGGGAGCCGTAGCGCTTGACAGTGAAGGCAATCTGGCATCGGCCACTTCTACGGGTGGGTTAACTAATAAAAAGTACGGTCGCGTGGGCGACACCCCTGTTATTGGCGCCGGCACCTACGCTAATAATCAAACCTGCGCCGTGTCGTGTACAGGCTATGGGGAGTTCTTTATCCGGTCAGTGGTAGCGTACGACATTTCATGCCTGATGGAATACAAAGGCTTATCGCTGAAAAAAGCCTGTGATTATGTAGTGCAGGATAAACTTAAAAACAGGGGTGGAGAAGGCGGCCTTATAGCCATTGATTCAGTAGGAAACGTCGAGTTACCCTTCAACTCGGAAGGAATGTACCGAGCCTGGTGCAACGAAGCGGGCAAGGGGGAGGTAGCTATCTTTGGTTAAACGTAATGCTCAGGAAAACTTCATGTTACGTAGTATAAAGTTATTGCCGTGGCTCAACACATGCAC
This sequence comes from Spirosoma sp., assembly GCA_028288385.1. Taxonomy (GTDB): domain Bacteria; phylum Bacteroidota; class Bacteroidia; order Cytophagales; family Spirosomataceae; genus Spirosoma. Next base: position 1,653 of record JAQBNX010000697.1, on the reverse strand, counting down.
AACCAGGTTTTCAATGAAGATATCGTGCTGAACTTGAGCCACCGTAAGGTTAGCTTCTTTCAAACTGCGGCCATCAATCAGCATCACTAATCCTGAGCCTATAGCTTCGAGTTTGTTGCCTTCTCGAATGATAATTCCGGTATCTTCCTCCAAACCAATGCCGATATGATCAGGATTCTGAGCCACGGCAAATGCCAGGCGTCGAAAACGGCCCCGAACCAGAAAGTGGGTGTCAATAATGGCTTCGTGAATCAGTGACAAACCAGGAAACAAATCGACCTCCGGACGTAACAGATTTACTGGGCTGCGCGGGTAAATCATCAGGTCCGACATAGCCATTGCTCCGGCGCTGGTGCCGGCAATAACAAAGTGTTCGCGGAGGTAGCGTTCGTGCAGGAGTCGGGCAAAGGCAGTATCGTTAAAAACGGATGTAAGTGTTAATTGATCGCCCCCCGAAAATAAAATGCCTCCGCATGTTTTAATGCGGGCCAGCATGTCGGGGTGGTCAGCTTCTTCGGGTGAGCTGATGTGCATCTGCCGGACGTTGGTATGACCGAGTTTTTTAAAGGCACGGGTATATTGTTTAGCAACAGTCTGGGGAATAGCAGATGCGGTGGTGACCACTTCCAGACAGGCGTGGGTATTATTTATTTCAGCAATGATTCTAAATAAAATCCCCGAGTTAGCAAAGTTATGGACGGTATCATGGACGTGTAGTGGTCTGGTTCTGGCTCCTTTATCTTCATTTCCACCAATGGCAATTAATGTACCTCGTATGATCATGATAAGCGCCGGAATTTGAGTGTCTAAATGAGACCTACGATAAAAAAACAGTGATCAACAAATACTTTAACTAACACCCCTGTCTACTATTGGTTCTATTTTTTAAACTGGAAACTAACGTAAACAACAAAACACATGACTATACCCAAAGGAAAGCTGATCCCCATCGGCGGAGGGGAGGCAAAAGGACTCGAAGATGATAACTCTTCGAGTGAACTACGTCAAATCGACTTTTTTGCGTCCGGTATACTGGCAGAATTTTTATCGGAGGTTAAGGGAAAGGACTCCCGAATCGTTATTATACCAGCGGCTTCCCAAATTCCTAAAGAAGTTGGAAAGGACTATTTGGACGCTTTTCATAAGCTGGGTTGTAAAAACGTGCATGTCCTGTTTATCAGCAGTGCGGAAGACGCCGATAGGAAAGGTAACATGGAACGAATTAATGAGGCCGATGGTGTGCTGTTTACCGGGGGCGATCAAACCCAGCTGATTGATAAGCTCCTGGATAGCGAGTTATTGAAGAGAATACAGGAGCGCTACCAGTATGAAGACTTTGTTATAGCTGGTACCAGCGCTGGGGCTGCGGCTATGCCCCGGCTGGCTATTAAAGAAGGAAAATCGGCCGAGTCGCTCATCAAAGGGTTGATTGAAACCGAGAAAGGCCTTTCTCTACTGCCTGAAGCTATCATCGACACGCACTTTATGCAGCGTAGTCGCCTACCCCGACTAACAGAAGCGCTGCTTCGTAATCCCGGCCTGCTTGGTATTGGTCTGTGTGTTGACTCCGGCGTAGTTATTTCTGAGGGAAATGTCATGAGAGCCATTGGATCAGGGGGCGTGTTTATTTTAGATGCTGATGAGATAAAGGAT
>JAQBNX010000695.1 GCA_028288385.1 Spirosoma sp. | reverse complement strand
AGCCTGCCGATACACAGTTGTTCCAGTATGGCCTGACGTACATAGTGAATAAGAAGCCACTGGTTAGTTTAGGTCTGGTAAAGACGCAACTAACCAAACTGGTCGATTTAAAACAACCCGTTTTTTACGCTGACTTCGATTGGGCGGTTTTGATGAAAGCGGCAGGCCGTCGGGTTCGGTATGAGGAGGTATCCCGATTCCCCGATGTTCGGCGAGACTTATCACTCGTGCTGGACCAGAGCGTTACGTTTGAGCAGATCAGCCGGCTGGCACACCAGACAGAGCGGAAATTATTACGGTCCATAAATACGTTTGATGTGTATGAAGGAGAGACACTGGGCAGTGGAAAAAAATCATATTCGGTCAGTTTCCTGCTTCAGGACCCTACCCAAACCCTTACCGATGCCACCATCGACAAAACCATGCAGCAACTCATGGGGGCATTTGAACGCGAGTTGGGCGCTGTGATTCGCAAATGAGTCCTGTTGACCCTATTTTTCGGCCACCTTGGGATGGTCACTACGTTGTTGCCGATTGGTTAGTACCACAGAAAAACTGCCCTGATTGTGATTAATGAAGCTGACCTTTTTATTGCCTTTCGGCAACTCGAACAAAAAATCGAGTCGATGAAACGTGGCTATGAGGTTGCCAGAAAACAAGTGGAGAAATTGCAGGAAGATAATCTAAGGCTGCAACAAAAAAATCGGGATCAGGAAGCGGAGCTAAAAGAGGTAAAGCAGTTACATAAAAAACAGGCTAATTCAGAAAAAAGTCTATTAAAATCAAAAGATTTTGGTAAAATTGTGAATAACAATCTGTCTGGAACAGATACGACTACCGAATTAAAACAACAACTCGACGAGTATATCCGGGAATTAGAACGGTGTATTGCTCACTTGAGTAGTTTGTCATAAACCCAAACAGGCTCTGGGGCTGAATCCCTGCCGGAGCCGACCGTAGTGATGGAAGAACTGCCTATTCGTGTGAAGATTGCCGACCGGCACTACAAACTATTTGTAGAGCCTGACTCGGAAGCGATCGTGCGCGAAGCCGTTAAGTTAATTCAGGAAGAGTACGATCGGTATATGAGCATGGGTGTAAGCGACACGCAGGAAGCTTTGGCTAAGGTTGCCTTTACTTGTTTAGTGGCGAAGCTTAAAGCAGACCGACAGGTGCAGCGATTGCAACAGATGGTGTTTGACAAAATAACTCACTTGGACCAGGTCGTTACGCCGGTCATCACGACGTAGACAGACAGACGACGGGGTATTCCCCATGTTACCCTGAGTTGGTGTTTTCGGGCCCTCGTATCGCGGCAGGTTGATGATTTATTTGTTCAACCTTAACGATATAGTCCAATGGACATCCCAGTTTGGTTACTTATTATTGCCGCCCTCGGTGGGGTAGGTATTGGCATACTGATTGGTCGCCAGATGATGGCGGGCGTTCGTGCAAAACACGAACAGGAAGCGGAAGAAAAAGCGGCCATGATCCTGAAAAATGCGGAACTCCAGGCCGAAACGATCAAAAAAGATCGCATACTGGAAGCCAAAGAAAAGTATTTGAAGCTAAAAGTAGAATTTGAAGAAACGACCAACCAAAAGCGAACCGTTTTACTGCAGAACGAGGGTAAACTTAAACAGCGTGAGCAGCAACTGAACCTGCAGGCCGACCAGCAAAAGATTCGGGAGAACGAACTGAATCAACTCAAAAACGAAATAGGGCAGCAGAAAAACGGCGTTGCTCAACAGATCGACGCACTCAACAAACGCAAAGAAGAGGTTGATCGGTTGCAGCAGGAGGCCGACCGAATGATGGCTGACCAGTTGGCACAGCTCGAAAAAATAGCGGGCCTTTCGGCCGATCAGGCCCGCGAGCAGCTTATTGACAATCTAAAGGCAGAAGCCGAAACGCGGGCCTCCTCCTATATCAAAAACATTATTGAGGAGTCAAAGCTAACCGCCACCAAGGAAGCCAAAAAGGTGGTAATCGAAACCATCCAGCGAACGGCAACCGAACACGCCATTGAAAACTGTGTGTCGGTCTTCAACATTGAATCCGATGATGTAAAAGGCAAAATAATTGGTCGGGAGGGCCGTAACATCCGGGCGCTTGAAGCGGCAACCGGCGTCGAAATTATCGTTGATGATACCCCCGAAGCCATCATCATCTCAGGTTTTGACCCAGTCCGGCGCGAGATTGCCCGGTTATCGCTGCATCGGCTTGTGCAGGATGGCCGTATTCACCCGGCCCGCATTGAAGAAATTGTGGCCAAGACCCGTAAGAACATCGATGACGAGATTGTTGAGATTGGCGAACGGACGGTTATCGATCTGGGCATTCATGGCCTGCACCCTGAACTGATCAAGATGATTGGGCGGATGCGCTTCCGGTCTTCCTATGGTCAGAACCTGCTGCAGCACTCCCGCGAGGTAGCCAAGCTATGCGCCACCATGGCGGCCGAACTCGGCCTGAATGCGAAATTGGCCAAACGCGCCGGTCTGCTCCACGACATTGGCAAAGTGTGGCCCGAGGAGGCCGAACTGCCCCACGCCATTCTGGGCATGGAATTAGCCAAAAAATATAAGGAAAACCCCGAAGTGATTAACGCCATTGGAGCGCACCACGACGAAATTGAAATGACCAGCATGATCTCGCCCATTGTGCAAGTCTGCGATGCGGTATCGGGTTCAAGGCCAGGCGCCAGGCGCGAAATGATGGAATCCTATATCCGGCGCCTGAAAGAACTGGAAGAACTGGCGGGCAGTTTTCCGGGTGTAACCAAATGCTACGCCATACAGGCCGGGCGCGAACTGCGCATTATGGTTGATGCCGACCACGTATCGGACGACCGGGCGGGCACGCTTTCTTACGAAATTTCGCAGAAGATTGAGAAAGAAATGCAGTACCCCGGCCAGATCAAAGTAACCGTAATTCGGGAAATGCGGGCCGTAGCCTACGCCAAGTAAGCCTGAACAACGAGACGGATTAAACGGATGTAGTGGAATAATACAGATAAAAATCTGTTGTTTTCGGCTGCATCCGTTTAACTATTTGGGCTGTTTATTAGTCTCGTTTTTTATTTACCAATAACACCTATGGATTTTTTAACCACTGCCTTACTGCTTCTCGTTGGTACCGGCGCGGGCGTTGCCTTATCCAATGCACTACGTAGCCGCTCAGGCATTACTGATGTTCGTCGCGACTCAGTGATTTTGCTGGAACG
>JAQBNX010000700.1 GCA_028288385.1 Spirosoma sp. | reverse complement strand
CGACTTCGCCATGGCCTACGTGATCGCCCATGAAGTGGGACATCATATCCAGACCCTGATGGGCACCTCGGATAAAATGGCAAAGCTGCGCGGGCGCCTCAGCGAAGCCGAATACAACCAGTACTCGGTTCGACTGGAGCTGCAGGCCGACTTCTACGCCGGGGTTTTTGCGCACTACCAGCAGGGCAAGGGCTACCTCGAGGCCGGCGATATAGAAGAAGCCCTCCGTGCCGCCAACGCCATTGGCGACGATAACCTGCAGAAGCAGGCCCAGGGCTACGTGGTACCTGAAAGCTTTACCCACGGCACTTCCGCCCAGCGCGTGAAGTGGTTCCGCCGAGGCTTCGAGACCGGCGACATCAGCCAGGGAGATACATTTAATACCACGGACCTGTAGCGGGCAACCCGGGATCCAGGATATTTCGATGAAAAAGGAGGAGCCCGGCTGCTCCTTTTTCGTGCCCATTCGCCGGTATCTGGCGGGTTCTGCTGACGGCGGCCGGAGTGCTGTGTTGCGGTTTCCCAAAAAGGACAAAATTTCCCGGAACAAATACCTGTTTATTGGCCCCTGTTTGTTACCTTTGCGGTCCTTTCACAAAGCCAACGGGTGTGGTGACCTGTAGGCCGCGATTGAAAACCAACCGATTCTCCACGGTCCATTTTGTAAAAACGGGAAAAAGAAATTAGATATGAAACGTACATTCCAACCGCACAATCGCCGTCGTAAGACCGTACATGGTTTCCGCAAACGTATGGAAAGCGCCAACGGCCGTAAGGTCCTGGCCAGCCGCCGTGCCAAAGGCCGCCATAAGCTGACCGTTAGCGACGAGAAGAAACTGAAATAAGCAGCAGCGCGCATTTTCGCCGCAGCCAACGCATATAAAAGCCCCGGAAGCGGGGCTTTTTCTTTTGAATATCGAACAGGGTGCAAATGGTGGCCATGGCTTACTTATGAATCTGGAGGGATGACACTTGCTACGGCCAACACGGCGAAGCGACCTCATATTTTGTGTAGGGCCGCCGGCCCCGACGCGCCTTCAAAATTCAGTATTCGATATTCAATATTCGATATTCATCTTTGCTCCATGAAGCCCTCCGGCCTGCCCCGACATGCGCGCCTCAAGAGCCGCACCGACATCGACGAGCTCTTTGCCGGCGGGCAGCGCTTTTCCGTGTTCCCGCTGCTGCTCTGGCACCGAACACTTCCCGGCGGCCCCGCAACGCTGCAGGCGGGCTTTACCTGCAGCAAGAAGCATTTTAAGAAGGCCGTGGACCGAAACCGCGTCAAGCGCCTGATGCGTGAAGCGTACCGCCTGCAGGCCGCGTCTTTGCGCGGGCGAGTAGCCGAAGGCGATGCGGGGCTTCACCTTTTCTTTGTATTTATCGACAAGCAGCTTCCCGAATATCCAGCGATCTTTGCCGCCATGGGCAAGGCACTGCAGCAAATCAAAAAGAAGACCTATGAAGGCGCTCGCTAAGCTTCTTGCACTTCCCTTTATCTGGATCATCCGCTTCTACCAGAAGGTCATATCCCCCTGGCTCGGGGCCTCTTGCCGCTATACCCCCACCTGCTCTCAATATGGTCTCGAGGCCTTTCGCAAGTACGGGCTCTTCAAAGGGTTCTGGCTGACGCTTAAGCGCGTCGGCAGCTGTCACCCCTGGGGCGGATCGGGCTATGACCCTGTGCCATAGGCCGGCCCCGTTTCCGCCAGCAGTCGGAGGCACCTGGGTCAGCGTGCTCCTACGGCAATCGCCTTCCCCGGGCGCTGATTCCATAAAAAAGCCCCGCAATGCAGGGCTTTCTACTTTAAAATATTCAATGCGCCATATTCAATACGCAAGATTGGATATTGCTGCTTTAGGAAACGATCCAGGCTTAAGAAAAAAATCGGCCTTAGTACCTCCGCCATCTGGCGGAGATAGTGGGCTTTAGTTTCCGTAGAAGAACTGCTCACGCACGATGCGCCCGTCTTTCCAATGCTGCACGGCCACCTGGGTATAGTTGCGCAGGCCCCAGTCTTTATGGGTGTAGTCGTAATTCCATTTTACCATCGTTACATCTTCGCCTACGGCAACGTCTTCCACCGAAGCAGCGCGGAACTCAGTGATCGCGCCGAAGAACTCGATCTCGCGGAGCCGGTTGGCCTCTTTACCTACTGTGGGTGTTCCTGCATTTTCCTGCATCACCACGGCATCGTCGTAATAAAGCTCGAAAGCGTCCATCGCTTTGCCTTCCAGCACAAGGGCATTGAGGTGTTCGATCTTTTGTTTGAGGGATTCCATTTTGTATTGTTTTTGAAATACAAAATTGGCAGCCCATGCACTCCCATTCCATTGACGTAGGACAGGAAATTCTGTTGATATAGGTTAAGAGCCCGGCCCTGTACCTCGTGGGGAACTTGGTGGAATCTATCCCGGGTAAGGAGCGCTTTTCAACGCACTAATTCCTAAGGCCGTGATCGCGTAGCGATCCGTATCTACCAGTGGAGTGGCGGTTTGAGAAAAGGTATGTGTGAAAAGAAAAGATCGGCTAAGCGCCTCCGCCAACTGGCGGAGACAGGGGGCCGCTGCGTCTCTTGCGGATGCGGCTCAGCGACTCGGGCGTAATGCCGAGGAAAGAGGCGACCTGGTGCTGCGGAATGCGCTGCTCGAAATGCGGGTAGCGTTCCAGGAACTGGCGATAACGCTCTTCAGC
>JAQBNX010000664.1 GCA_028288385.1 Spirosoma sp. | reverse complement strand
GGCCGTTTCCTGCCCGGCGATAGTTATATCAGTCTGCCCTCCAGCTTTGCTGCTTTCGAGCAGAACCAGCCGTTCACTATTAGCAGTTGGTTTAAACTGGCCAAACCTGGTATGGCTGCTACGTTGCTGGGACGTACTACCGGCCCTATGGATGGTCAGCGCGGTTATCAACTCGATTTGCTCACCGATGGGCGGCTGAAGTTGACACTCAACCATGTATGGCCCGCCAACGCTATCGACATCGAGTCGGCCGGTAAGGTGCCGGTTAACGCGTGGTTTCAGGTGGCCATGACGTACAATGGAATGGGCCGAGCCAATGGCCTGACGCTGTACCTGAATGGGAAACCCATGCGAACGCGGGTCATTGCGGACAACCTGCAGCACAGTATGGTTTATGGTAAGGACAAGTCGCACTGGGCGCAACATTCATTCTACGTTGGCCGAATGCACGATTATTTTTATAAGGATTTCGCTGTGGATGAGTTACGCATCTATGACCGTTGTCTGGATCCGCTCGAAATGCCCCGGCTGGCTGGTGCTCCCGATGCTCTTGCAGCAGCTATGCAAACGCCCTTGGCAAAGCGCAGCCCGGCCCAGCGGACGGGTTTATACACCTACTACGTCACTGCACAGGATTCTGTGTACCAAACAGCCTACAAAGAGGCCATGAAGTTGCGCGGGGAGCAACTGATGCTTTATACAAATGCCGATCAGGTTATGGTGATGCAGGAGCGAAAACAGCCGCGCGTAACCCACCTGCTCAAACGCGGGGCTTACGATGCCCCCGGCGAGGTAGTTCAGCCTGCCGTAATTCATAGCCTGGAGCCAATGCCCGACGACATGCCAAGAAACCGGCTTGGCTTAGCCCGATGGCTCTTAATGCCAGATAATCCGCTGTTCAGCCGCGTCATGGTCAACCGGATATGGCAGCAGTATTTTGGGCAGGGGTTAGCTAAAAACAGCGATGACTTTGGCAATCAGGGAGCTTTGCCGAGTCACCCCGAACTACTCGATTATTTGGCTGTTCGGTTTCGCGAAGGCGATGTGCCGGCTGGTTCCGTATCATCGACTAACCGTTGGAATGTAAAGGCGATACATAAACTGATCGTTATGTCGGCAACGTATCGGCAGTCATCGACAGTGTCGGAAGCCGCGCGGGAAGCCGATTTGGACAATACTTTCCTGACACGTGGACCAAGCTACCGAATGTCGGCGGAGCAGGTGCGGGATAATGCGCTGGCCGCGAGTGGCCTGCTAACGAAGCGCATTGGCGGGCCAAGTGTTCGGCCCTACCAACCAGCGGGCATATGGGAGGCCCTGGCTACGCGTAATGCCGTGAAATACATTCAAAGCCAGGGCGATAGCCTGTATCGCCGGTCAATGTATACCATCTGGAAACGGTCTTCGCCCCCACCCATGATGCTCAACTTCGACGCAGCCGAACGCCATACCTGCATTGTGAAGCGGCAAAAAACCAGTACGCCACTACAGGCACTTGTTACGCTGAATGACCCGCAGTTTGTGGAAGCTGCGCGGGTGCTGGCGCAACGGTCACTGGCAAATGGAGATCGGGATACCCAACTGATTAACAAAACGTTTAAATCTGTTATAAGTCGGTTGGCCCGGCCGGAAGAGCTAAAACTGATTCAACAACTCTATACCGAAGAACTGGCCGATTTTAAGAAGAATCCGAAACGAGCGCAGGAACTCCTATCCGTGGGCGAGTACCCCATCGACAAAAAGCTTAACCCCACCGAACTGGCAGCCTGGACGGTGGTGACGAGTACTGTTATGAATTTTGATGAAGCGGTTGTAAAGCGATAACGAATCAAGTCACAGGATAACGTAACGTCTTCCTATAGCACTTATCTCAACTAGTGATGGCCAATATCCAGGATCAGATTCTCGACAATGTCCACGATCAACTTAGCCGCCGGAATTTTCTGGGGCAATCGGGCGCGGGCTTAGGAGCCATTGCGCTGGCATCATTGCTGAACCCCAGCAATTTGTTTGGCGGTACGTCCGGTGCATCCACACCGGGAGAGAATCCGGCCCTGGGGAAACCGCACTTCCCACCGAAGGTGAAGCGGGTCATTTACCTGTTTCAGAGCGGGGCACCATCGCAGTTGGATTTGTTCGACTATAAACCCAAACTGGAAGCCATGTGGGGGCAGGACCTGCCCGAATCGGTGCGGAAAGGACAACGCCTAACGGGCATGACGGCCGGGCAGAGCAAATTTCCACTGGCCGCATCGACTTTTAAGTTTGCGCAGTATGGCCCTGGCCGGATGTGGATAAGTGACCTGTTGCCGCATACGGCTCGTATTGCCGATGACCTGACGTTTATCCGGTCGATGAACACGGAAGCCATCAACCACGACCCCGCCGTAACGTTTTTTCAGACGGGTAGCCAGCAGGCGGGCCGGCCGAGTTTCGGGTCGTGGATTAGCTATGGTTTAGGCTCCGACAACCAGAACATGCCCGCGTTTGTGGTTTTGCTCTCCAAAGGGCGCGACGGCGATCAACCGCTTTACGCTAAACTCTGGAGCAACGGATTTTTGCCATCGGTGCATCAGGGTGTTGTTTTTAGGTCGGGTCCCGACCCCGTTTATTACCTCAATAACCCGCCCGGCATTGACCGCCCCAGCCGCCGGCGAATGCTCGATTACCTGACCAAACTGCATCAGGAGCAATACAAGCACGTACTGGACCCTGAAATCAATAGTCGAATGGCGCAGTACGAAATGGCGTACCGGATGCAGACGTCCGTGCCTGAAACGCTTGATATCTCCAAAGAGCCTAATTACATTTTCGATATGTATGGTCCGGACAGCCGCAAGCCCGGTACGTTTGCCGCCAACTGCCTGCTGGCGCGAAAACTGATTGAAAAGGATGTGAAGTTCGTGCAGTTGTACCACCAGGGCTGGGACCAGCACGGCAACCTGCCCAACGACATTAGAACGCAGGCTAAAAGTGTAGACCAGCCTTCGGCCGCGCTCATCATGGACCTTAAACAACGTGGTTTGCTGGACGATACGCTCGTTATCTGGGGTGGAGAGTTTGGTCGGGGTCCTTATTCGCAAGGCAAACTCACCCGCGAAAACTATGGACGTGATCACCACCCGCGGGCGTTCTCGATTTGGATGGCGGGAGCGGGCGTCAAAAAAGGAATGGTTTATGGGCAAACCGATGACTTTGGATATAACGTAGTGCGAGACCCAGTCCATGTTCATGACTTTCAGGCTACAGTGCTGCACCTACTCGGTGTGGACCATGAGAAATTGACATTCAAAAGCCAGGGCCGACGTTACCGGTTGACCGACGTAGCCGGTAAGGTGATAAAGCCGCTGCTGGTATGAAGTTAGCTTGCCCGTAAGGCCGTTGCTTTATTACTGACCAAAGCCTATATCTAAATTAGGGTTGAAAAACGTCACGGTTTTATAGGTTATTGACTGTTAGCGCTTTATAGTCCTTAAAATTTACGTGTTTAAATGTACTGGGGAGATGTCCCAAAGTACATTGTACTCCAATTCTCGGGCGATAGTCGAACATTTTGGTTGGTCAGTTTAACCGCTTTAAATTCGGCTGCTCAGTGTCCGTATGATAGGCTTCATCAGGCAGTTTGGAGTCTGAATTTTCGAGTTCTGGCTGACAACGCTACTACCTACGTTTAATCAGTTTTACTAGTCAAAGCAATGAATCCCAAAGTTGATTGGTACTTCAGTAAGTCCCATGAATGGCAGAAAGAATTGGAGAAATTGAGAATAATTGTTCTTGACTGTCTGCTTACAGAAGAATTGAAGTGGGGAGTTCCCTGTTACACGTTTCAAAAGAATAATATCCTTCTAATTCATGTGTTCAAAGAATACTGCGCGGTTTTGTTTTTCAAAGGTGCCTTATTAAATGATGCCAATCATATACTGGTCCAGCAAACGAAGAATGTGCAGGCGACACGTCAGATAAGGTTCACCAACATTAAGGAAATAGTTGAGATGAAATCTATCCTGAAAGCCTATATTCATGAAGCCATTGAAGTGGAAAAAGCTGGATTAGAAGTAAATTTCAAGAAAACATCAGAATTTGAAGTTCCTGAAGAATTTCAGAAGCAATTAATTGAAAACCATGCTTTAAAAATGGCTTTTTACAGATTGACACCGGGTCGGCAAAGGGCATACATCCTTTATTTTTCTGCACCCAAACAATCAAAAACGCGTGCGTCGAGGGTTGAAAAATGTATGCAACAAATTTTAAATGGACAGGGACTAAATGATTAGCCCATTAATGACGGAGTTAGTGTTTGTGTTTGTGTTTCTATTATCCCAGATAGAACCCTGCTGACAGACACTTGCCCCGAAACCAAACTACCAATTTCGGCCTAACTGGCACACAATCATCTTTTGGTCGTTAGGTGCATTTCAAATTAATTAAGCCAGTAGTGGTTTATAAAAGGCTTTCTGAAGGATCCTTTTTTGACTACGTTCCCCAAATGATAGTTGAATCCTGAAGCTTCTGGCATTCCCCATATCTAAATCATCCAGCAAAGAGCTACATAGTTTTGATGTAGCTCTTTTACTTTTGCGCCATGCAGCAACAATTAGATACGTGGATTCGGGCGTTGGTTCGCTGGGCGGGTTATGTTCCCAACCGGGACTTGTCGGGCTGGGTACTACTAACAATTGCCGTACTACTGGGGCTAGCGGTCGATTTTGTGATAACGCAGATCGTCAGGTTTATCGTCCGACGCCGACCGTTTAAGACGCTGGCGCTGCTTAAGATTTACGTTCGTTGGGCATTCTACATCTTTATGCCCTCCCTGTTCTTCCTGCTAGCAACTAATATTCAGTCGACTCGATTTTTGCGTCGTCACCCGATTGCCGACAAAGCGGCCGAAATTATATTCTTGTTGGCGACCACCTGGTTGGTTGTGCAACTCCTGAAGGTTGGCGAGTTGCTGCTGATTCGTCAGTACGACACCGCGCAGGATATCAATCTGGCACACCGCAAGTTCGTTACGCAGGTCAGGTTTTTTCGTCGGGTAATTGTTTCGGGTATCCTTGTTATCAGCGCATCGCTGATGCTGATCTCGTTTCAGGGTAGTCGAAAAGTTGGACTAAGTGTGCTGACCTCAGCGGGAGTGGTGTCGGTATTGATTGGTTTTGCTGCCCAGAAAACGCTGGCTAACCTGATGGCCGGTATTCAGATTGCTTTCAATCAGCAAATTCGACTGGATGATGCCGTGGTGGTTGAGAAGGAGTGGGGGCGGATTGAGGAAATAAATCTGACGAGCGTGATTGTGCGGCTTTGGGATCGGCGTCGGCTAATTCTGCCCATTACGTATTTTGTGGAAACACCGTTTGAAAACTGGACCCGTTCGGAAGCGTCTATCACGGGCTCGGTGATTTTGTACCTCGATTATAATGTACCAATCGATAAAGTCCGCGAAAAGGCGCGCGAACTCGCCGAGGCCGATCCACGCTGGAATGGCGAAACCTTTGCAGTTCAGGTGACCAACACCCAGCCTACCTGCATAGTTGTACGGGTGCTGCTATCAGCACGGGACGCTCCATCGGCTTTCGACCTGCGCTGCCACATTCGTGAACACCTCATAGCATTTATTCGGGACGAATACCCACAAAGCTTGCCTCAAACCAGACTGATGCTGGCAGAGGAGTTGAAGCCGAAGGAAGTGTAACGGCTTGATAACTCACTCTTCCCATCCAAACGAACGCTCAATGGCTTTTTGCCAGCCACGCATTAGTTTGGCCCGCTGAGCATCGTCCATCGTCGACTCGTAGGTTCGGGCTATACCCCAGTTCTGTTTAAGGTCGTCCAGGTTTTTGTAGTAGCCTACAGCCAACCCGGCCGCGTAGGCTGCACCCAGCGCCGTTGTTTCAGTCATGCGGGGACATACAACCGGACCATTCAGGACGTCGGCCTGAAACTGCATCAGCAGCGAGTTGACCACCATACCACCATCAACACGTAGCGACCGAAGCGAGACCCCCGCATCCTGTTCCATGGCCCGTACTACGTCGACGGTTTGGTAGGCAGTGGCTTCGAGCACCGCCCGCGCTAGGTGACCTTTGGTAACGAAGCGCGTTAGACCGGCGATAACGCCCCGAGCGTCTGCTTTCCAGTGGGGAGCGTAGAGTCCCGAAAAAGCAGGTACAAAATAAGCTCCGCCATTGTCGTCGACTGACCGGGCCAGTACTTCGATATCGGTACTTTTTTTAATCATGCCGAGGTTATCCCGGAGCCACTGCACCAGCGCACCCGTAATGGCCACGCTGCCTTCAAGGGCGTAGCGAACAGGCTCATGCTGAAACTGATAGGCTACCGTTGTGAGCAGGCCGCAGGTAGATGGCCGAAGCTCCGTGCCCGTGTTCATGAGCAGAAAGCAGCCCGTTCCATACGTGTTTTTGGCCTGTCCCGGCTCAAAACACGTTTGCCCCACCAAAGCCGCCTGCTGATCGCCCAAAATACCCGCAATGGGTACGCCCGGCAACACCTCCGATTCCACAGTGCCGTAGACTTCGCTGCTTGGCCGTATCTGGGGCAGCATACCGCGCGGAACTGTGAAGGCATCCAGCAGGGCATTGTCCCAATCGAGGGTGTGCAAGTTCATGAGTTGAGTGCGGCTGGCGTTGGTGACATCGGTAATGTGTTTACCTCCGTGGGCTCCTCCGGTCAAATTCCAGACAACAAATGAATCCATGTTACCAAAGAGCGCATCGCCCTGTTCCGCATCCTGACGTAGTCCCGGTACGTTATCTAGAAGCCATTTAAGTTTAAGGCCGCTAAAATACGTGGCGAGTGGCAAACCGGTTTCCTCCCGGAAGCGATCCTGGCCCGACGGACTTTCGGTCGAAAATTTGGCAACCAGTTCAGCGGTACGCATGTCCTGCCAGACAATGGCGTTGTAGTAGGGCTTACCCGTTTTACGATTCCAGACGACGGCCGTTTCGCGCTGGTTGGTAATGCCAACGGCGGCAATGTCGGCCACCGACAGTTTGCCTTTAATGCGGGCCAGTGCAATAACTTCAAGGGTGTTTTTCCATATTTCTTCGGGATCGTGTTCAACCCAGCCTGGCTGCGGATAAATCTGTTTGTGCTCTTTCTGAGCCTGCGACACAATCTGACCCTGCCGGTCAAACACAATGCAACGGGTGCTGGTGGTACCCTGGTCAATAGCGGCTACGTAGGTGGGCATAGAGAGAGAAATCGACTGGTTATTCGTGATAAGTAATTGAGGATTGTGGTCCTTAGCAGTTATAGTGTGTACCACCGAATCAGCAGCCCGCCAAGTACTCCACCAATGAGCGGCCCTACCACCGGTACCCACGCATAGCTCCAGTCTGAGGACCCTTTGCCCGGAATGGGCAGCAGCGCATGAGCCAATCGGGGACTGAAGTCGCGGGCGGGATTGATGGCGTAGCCCGTGGTGCCACCCAGCGACAGGCCGATACTCCAGACCAGCATTCCCACTAAATAGGGGCCAACGCCAATTGCCAGTTCGCCCAGGTTTTTAGACGAGATGCCCGCCAGCCCCATAATTAAAACGACGGTTGCCAACACCTCACTGATGACGTTAGCCCCTTTGCTGCGAATGGCTGGACCCGTTCCGAAGCACGCCAGTTTATCGCCGGGATCGGGTGTGGCGGCCCAATGCGGCAGGTAATGCAGCCAAACCAACGTAGCGCCGAGGAAGCCACCAATGAGTTGCGCTATAATGTAAGGAATCAGGTGACTATAGTCGTTTTGAGCTACGGCAAAAGCCAGCGTGACGGCAGGGTTCAGGTGGGCATCGACACTGCCAAACGCTTTCGATACGAAGATGCCCATCATAACGGCAAATGCCCAGCCTGCGGTGATCACAATCCAGCCTCCAGATTCGCCCTTAGTCTGCTTCAGTACTACGTTTGCCACAACGCCGTTGCCCAGCAACAGCAGCACCATGGTTCCAATTAATTCACCGAGAAACGGAGAGGTTTGCATAAGATTAGTTGCCGGTCATAGCGGTCATAAGCAGCAGTCATAAATTAACCATACAACTACTGTGACTTATGGTTCTTACCGACGTGGTTCAACGATTAGGAATAGTTTGTGCGAATTAAGTGATATTTTTGATGCAGTCGCCATGAATAAAATAAAACGAATGACGAAATGCACGTGTAGTCATTTGGTCAGTCCCCCATCGCTCTATGAAAAGCGTTATTTTTGAACAGACCGGTAAACCTACCAGCATTCTTACCGTAACCGACGTATCCATGCCCGAACCGGGTCCCAACGAGGTACGGGTGAAGGTGATTGCCGCCCCCATTAACCCATCTGATATCATGTTCGTACAGAATCTGTACGGCATCCGGCCGCAATTGCCTTCGGGTGCGGGCTTCGAAGGAGTAGGTATAGTCGATGCGCTTGGCGAAGGCGTTCAGATGCGAACCGGAATGCGGGTAAGCTTCACCAGCGTTGGTACGTGGGCGGAATATGCCATTGCCCACCAACATAGTCTGATTCCCGTGCCCAGCGCCATGACCGACGACGTAGCCGCCCAACTGTTCGTTAATCCGTTTACGGCCTATGCCATGGTACAGGATTCGGGAGTGGGAGAAGGGGGCTGGCTTATGCTAACCGCAGCTGGGTCAGCGTTTGGCAAGCTCGTGATTCAGTTGTGCCAGATGCGCGGAATCAATACTATTGGCACCGTGCGACGTAACGATCTGAACGATGAACTAAAAACACTCGGTTTAACCGAAATTATCAACACCGAAACAGAAAACATGTCTACCCGCGTTCGCGAGATTACGGGCGGTAAGGGGGTTTCGTGTGTACTCGACGCGGTTGGCGGACATACGGCTACCGAAGCACTCAAGTGCCTTGCCAAAGGAGGGACATTGTTTATTTACGGTCTCTTAAGCATGCAGGACCCCGCCATCAACGCAGGGTTACTTATTTTCAGGGAATTGACAGTCAAGGGATTCTGGCTTACTGACTGGATGCGCCGGGTCGATAGCCAGACGCGGCAAACGGTAGCACAAAACGTAATTAGTTTATTAACTTCGGGTAAAATTCAACTGCCCGTTGAGGCCTCGTACCCACTAGACCAGATTGCTGAAGCCGTGGAGCATGTCGATAGGCCGGGGCGGTGGGGCAAGATTTTAGTCAGACCATAATGACCTGTCAGGTGGTATGAACCCGTTCAAAAAGTATGCTTTCCTGTGGTCATACACGCTGCCCGTGGTGATTGTGGGCACGTATTACCTGTTGGGGCCAACGTGGACATTCGCCGGGGTTATCTATACCTATTTTGTTATCCCGCTAATGGACACCTTGCTGGGCAATGACCGTAGCAACGTCAGCCATGACACCTACGAGCAAGTCATGAATGACCGCTATTTTGATGCGCTGGTCTATTCATTCGTATACCTGCACTACGCCCTCATTGGCTGGGGATGCTACGTGCTGCTGGCTGGATCGGCGGATGGTGGCAGCCTAACCGGCTGGCAGCAAACGGGGCTGATATATAGCATAGGCATCTTTGGTGGAGGCATAATTAACGTAGCACATGAGTTAGGCCACCGGAGCAGTCGCATTGCCCAGCTTCATGCCAAAGCGGCTCTGCTATCGGTGTCTTACATGCACTTCATTATTGAGCATAACCGGGGGCACCACGTGCACGTTGCCACCCCGCAGGACCCGGCCACATCGCGCAAAAATCAGACCTTGTATGCGTTTTGGCGGCAAACACTGGTGGGTAGTTACCAGAGCGCCTGGCGCATATCAGCGCGACTGATGGCGAAAGCAGGCCATAAGGTCTGGAGCCATTACAACGGGATGCTGTGGTTTGCGGCCCTGCCCGTGCTATTTTGTCTTACGATAACCGTAGGATTTAGTCTATGGGTAGGGTATATAGCGTGGATTGTGCCGGTTTTCTTTATCACTCAAAGCCTTATAGCGATTCTGCTGCTCGAATCGGTCAATTACATCGAACACTACGGCATTGTGCGCCGGGAAATAGCCGGTATGCCGGACCACGGAGTGCCGGTGATGCGGCATTCCGACCAGCCGATCCGTTATGAGCGCGTCAACCCACTTCATTCCTGGAATGCGAGTCAGTTGATAAGTAATATGGTTTTATTTCAGCTCCAGCGCCATTCCGATCACCACGCCTATGCGGCCCGGCCCTATCAGGTGTTGCGCCACTTCGACGAATCGCCCCAGTTGCCATTTGGTTACGCGCTCATGATACTCATAAGCCACGTGCCACCCCTGTGGTTCTGGCTTATGAACCCCCGACTCGAACAATGGCAGGCTCGCGCCTATCAACAGGAAGAAATAGCGAGGGTAGTGAAGCAGTTTGCCTAAGCACCTTCGCGGTAAATTGCCGATTGCCTAAGTTTCTCTTTCGATTAAACCGGGCTTGCTTATATTTGGCAACAATATCTGGCGAAACTGGCGCGTTTGTTTTCAAACCGGTTGTCTCGTCTTATTTCATCTATTTACCCGATTTATATGCTCCTGCTTCAGGTTCCGGCCGTTGATACCTCGGCCGCATCGCTGTCGGCCACTTCGGCGGCTGCTCAACCCCAAAGTCTGCAATTATTTGATCTGGTAGCTAAAGGCGGTTGGGTAATGATCCCGATTGCATTCCTGCTGTTCTCAGCGCTTTACCTGATTTTCGAACGGTTTTTTGTTATTCGCTCCCAGACTAGGGCCGATGCCAACTTTATCGACAATATCCGCGATATGGTGGCCCAGGGGAATATCAAGTCGGCGGAGTCATTCGCTAAAAACCAGCGTACCGCCATGGGGCGCGTATTTGAGAAAGCCATTGGCCGCATTGGGTCACCCATGCGAGACATCGAAAGCACCATTGAAACCGTTGGGCAGATAGAACTGTCCCGCTTGGAGCGAAACATGGGGTATTTGGGGATTATTGCTGGTATTGCCCCCATGCTAGGCTTTATTGGAACCATCTCCGGTATCATCCGGATTTTCTATGACATATCCCTATCCGACAATATTAGCGTGGGTATCATTGCCGGTGGATTGTATGAGAAAATGATTACGTCCGGATCGGGTCTGATTGTGGGTGTAATAGCCTATACAGGCTATCACCTGCTGAACATGATGATCGAACGATTTACCCTGTCGCTGGAAATGAATGCCTTCGAGTTCATCGAAGTGCTCCAGAAACCTACCGCCGAAACTGCCCGGATGCGGTAACAGCGCGTGTCCCTCTTCATAAAAAATCAGTGAATAACAGCCGACCTCTGGTCGGCTTTATACCTATGAAACTCAGAAGAAAGCAAAAGTTTGCCGCTGAAGTAGCTACTTCTTCGCTGAACGACATCATGTTCTTCCTGCTGTTGTTCTTCCTGATTATCTCCACGGTGGCCAACCCCAATGTGATTAAACTTCTGTTACCCAAAGCGGCAGCCTCTCAGCAGTTGAGCAAAAAGCAGGTGACGCTGTCGGTGGATGAGAAGAAGCAGTATTTTATTGACAAGAAGCCAATCAACCCAACAAATTTAGAGACTGAACTCAAAACCATTATGGCTGGCATTGCTGAGCCGACCGTTGTGGTGCGGTTTGATAAAACACTGACAGTGCAGGACTTGGTTGATGTGCTGCAAACAGGAGCCAAACTGAATATTAAAATGGTGATGGCCACCTCGAAGTAGAGTTCAGGGTGCCAATGCGCCTGTTTTGTTACGTCTCTAGCGTACCTTTGCTGCCAAACCGCTTAATATCGGTTTGGTTATGACCCATCAATTGATTCTCCGAAAGCCGCTTGCTTTTTTCGACCTCGAAACAACCGGCATCAATACCACCAAAGACCGGATCATCGACATCTGCATTATTAAAGCAATGCCCGATGGGGAAGTCACCCGCAGAAATCAACGTATCAATCCGGGTATGCCGATTCCTTTGGAGTCGAGTATGATTCATGGCCTCTACGACGATGATGTAAAAGATGCTCCCCCGTTTAAGGCCGTTGCCCGGACACTGGCGCAGTTTATGGATGGCTGTGACCTCGCCGGTTTTAACTCCAACCGATTCGACGTACCCTTATTAGTCGAAGAGTTTTTGCGGGCCAATGTTGATTTTGACCTGAAAAATCGCCGATTGGTCGATGCACAACGGATTTTTCATCTCATGGAGCCGCGTAGCCTCACGGCCGCCTACAAATTTTACTGTAACAAAGACCTTATTGGTGCCCACGGTGCCGAAGCCGATACCATTGCTACGCTCGAGGTGTTAAACGCGCAGGTGCAGCGGTACATGGGCATGGTGGCTAAATCGGATAGTGGTCAGGATATGGTTTTTCAGAACGATATCGAGATGCTGCACGGGCTCACGGCTAACAAAAATGTGGACCTCGCCGGACGAATGATTATTAACGACAAGGGCGAAGAGGTATTCAATTTTGGCAAACACAAAGGGTTACCCGTGCTGGACGTCCTGAAAAAGGAACCGGCCTTCTATGACTGGATGCTGAAAGGTGAGTTTCCGCTCGATACCAAACGGCGGTTGACCGAAATCCGGCTCAGAATGTTCAGCAACGTCAATGGGCGGAAGTAGCCCAATGGCCAATACTCCGGGCAACTGACCTGTTCTGCTAATACCGAATATTCTGTACCTTTGCGGCACTTTCTCCCTAACCGGCACCCCATGCAACCCACGCAGGACGTCCTCATTCCGGAAGTCATTCAACAAATACCACTCACGTACTACCTGATACTCAGCACCGCGCTATTTGTTATTGGCATTATTGGGGTGCTGACCCGTCGAAACGCCATCATTATTTTTATGTCAATTGAGTTGATGCTCAATGCCGTTAACTTATTGCTGATTGCCTTTTCGTCGTACCGCTCTGATTCGGCGGGCCAGGTCTTTGTCTTTTTCATTATGGCCGTTGCCGCTGCCGAAGTATCGGTTGGGCTGGCTATTATTGTCATGATTTATCGCAACACTCGCTCCATCGACGTAGGGCTACTTAATAAACTAAAGTGGTAAACTAAGTTGTGAGTTAATCGGCGTCGGTTTTCGGTGGATTCATCCAGACAACCAACGGCTTTCAACTACCTGACTATTGACTAGAAGTTCATGCAACCAGAATTACTCTGTGCGTTAATCCCACTCTTTCCGTTAATCGGTTTTCTTATCAATGGCATTGGTTTCCGGCATATACCAAAAGGGCTGGCCGGTATCATTGCAACGGGTGCTGTGCTGGCGTCGCTGCTAGCGTCGGTTTTCCTCTTTATGGCATTTGTGGGCGGTTCTGGCCAATCGGGCAATGCGGGACCGCTGGTGGCAACCTTGTTCGACTGGATCAGCGTTGGTGATCTACACATAAACTTCTCTTTTCAGATAGACCAGCTAAGTTTGCTTATGCTGCTCGTCATTACGGGTGTTGGTACGCTAATTCACCTGTACAGCATCGGCTACATGAAGCACGATGATGGCTTTGGCAAGTTTATGGCGTTTCTGAACCTGTTCATCTTCTTCATGCTGCTGCTGGTGATGGGGTCAAACTACGTCATCATGTTCATCGGCTGGGAAGGGGTCGGGCTGTGTTCCTACCTGCTCATCGGTTTCTGGAACACGAATACGAATTATAACAATGCCGCTCGCAAAGCCTTCGTCATGAACCGCATTGGCGATTTAGGTTTCCTGCTGGGCATATTCATGCTAATCAACACCTTCGGCACGGTTGAGTATGTCGATGTGTTCAGGCAGGCTACGGCTCTTCCGATGGGCGATAGTACGATTATCCTCATTACGATTCTGTTGTTTGTGGGAGCTATGGGAAAATCGGCTCAAATTCCGCTCTATACCTGGTTACCCGATGCCATGGCAGGGCCAACCCCCGTGTCGGCGCTGATTCACGCGGCCACGATGGTCACTGCGGGTATATATATGGTCGTTCGCTCGAACGTATTGTATTCAATGGCCCCACTAACGCTCGAGATCATCAGCGGCATTGCTATTGCTACAGCGCTGCTGGCGGCTTCCATTGGTCTGCTGCAAAACGATATTAAGAAGGTGCTGGCCTACTCAACGGTGTCGCAACTGGGTTATATGTTTCTGGGTTTGGGTGCCACCGCCTATACCGCAGGCATGTTTCACGTTATTACCCACGCCTTTTTCAAAGCGCTGCTCTTCTTGGGAGCTGGTAGCGTTATCCACGCCATGTCCAATGAACAGGACATCCGCAATATGGGTGGCCTGCGCAAAGCCCTGCCCGTTACGTTTATTACGTTCGCCATTGGTACGTGGGCCATTGCCGGCTTGCCACCTTTTGCCGGGTTCTTTTCCAAAGACGAGATACTAGCGCACGTGTTTGAGCATAATAAACTCCTCTGGGCGCTGGGCGTTCTTGGTTCCGGGCTAACGTCGTTCTATATGTTCCGGTTGCTGTTTCTAACGTTCTTCGGGGAGTTCCGAGGTACTGACGAGCAACGGCATCACCTCCACGAGTCGCCGGCATCCATGACCGTGCCGCTGATGGTGCTGGCTGCGCTATCGGCGCTGGGTGGTCTCATTAACCTACCGGGTGATGGCTGGCTGAGCCGGTTCATGGCTCCACTATACGAAAATGCCAGAAAGGTGAACCCCGAAGCGTTCGCTGAATCGACGATGGAGCACAGCACCGAATACGTCTTAATGGCCGTATCCGCGGGTGTTGCTCTGCTGGCGTTTATCCTGGCTTATGTCATGTACATTAGTCGGCGGGCTGTTCCGGCGGCTGAAACGGCCGACCGGTCTTTGCCGGAGCAGGTTGTTTATAATAAATACTACGTCGATGAACTCTACGACACCATTATTGTCCGGCCAATTCGCGGGCTGGGCGATGCCTTCTATAGCTTTGGTGAAGGGCTTGTTGACGGAGTTGTTAATGGCGTTGCCTGGCTTGTTCAGAAGAGCGCCGGGCAGTTGAGGCTGTTGCAGAATGGCTCAATCGGTTTCTATGTGCTGGCCATGGTGGTTAGTATAGCGGCCATTTTTGCGCTGCGCTTCTTTATTCGGTTCTAATACTGTCGTTTCGTCCGTCAATACGGTCGCTTACTCATCAACCGACAATCGAAAATCTGATTACTCAAATGCTTACTCTTGGTTTAATTGGTTTCCCCGCCATAGCAGCTACGCTTATTCTGCTTATTGGGGGTGATCGGGCAAAACAGGCGGCCCTGGCAGCCGCTTTAATAGAACTGGTGCTGGCGATAACCGCGTTCGTGCAGTTTCGGCATGATGCTTCGTCTCAGTTTGAGTTCGATTATGCCTGGATTGGCTCACTAGGAATCCGTTTCAGTGCAGGTATTGATGGTATCAGCGTTTTGCTGGTATTGCTGACCGGTCTGCTGGTTCCCCTAATTGTGCTCTCTACGTTCAACCGGCACTATGATCGCCCGGCCACGTTCTATGCCCTTATGCTTTTCATGCAGGCTGCTTTGATGGGCGTATTTACCGCCCGCGATGGTTTTCTGTTTTACTTGTTTTTTGAAGCTGCCCTGATTCCTATTTATTTTCTGGCGGCTATGTGGGGTGGCGCAAACCGTATTCCCGTTACGTTCAAATTTTTTCTGTATACTATTTTTGGCAGCCTATTTATGCTGGTTGCGCTGGTATTTCTCTACTACCAGACACCCGCAACTGGAGCAATAGCGCATTCATCGGCCATTGTCGATTTTTATAAATTAAAATTAACGCCCGATGCGCAGGGGTGGGTGTTTTGGGCATTCTTTATTGCCTTTGCGATCAAAATGCCCGTGTTCCCGTTCCATACGTGGCAACCCGATACATACGTTGAATCGCCAACACCCGCTACCATGCTGCTGGCTGGCATCATGCTGAAGATGGGCGTGTATGGCCTAATTCGGTTCATTCTGCCAATTGTGCCACTTGGGGTCGAAACATGGGGTCAAACCGTCATTATTTTGTCAGTGATTGGTATTGTTTACGGGTCGATTATTGCCATTCGGCAGCGCGACATGAAGCGTTTGATTGCTTATTCCTCGTTTTCGCACGTTGGACTTATGGCTGCCGGAGTGTTCTCACTGACCGAAACGGGTATGCAAGGAGCCCTGATTCAGATGCTGGCGCATGGGATTAACGTAGTGGGCATGTTCTTTGTAGCCGATGTTATCTTCTCGCGCACCAACACCAACCTGCTCGATCAGCTCGGTGGCATTACGCGCACGACACCTAAACTAACCTTGTATTTCATGATTATGCTGCTCGGAAGCGTAGCATTGCCGCTTACGAACGGATTCATTGGTGA
>JAQBNX010000645.1 GCA_028288385.1 Spirosoma sp. | reverse complement strand
TCTACGGGTGCAGGCCGAACCGCAGGCGCTTCGGTTTCGAGCAGATCGCTAAAATCGCTGGAGGTGTTAATGGGTGCGGCTGCTGGGGGAGAAACAGGCGTAACGACTGCCGGTTTAGGTTCAGGTGAGGCCAAAGCCGGTTTCAGCCGGGCTAGTTCGGTAGGCACCCACCGGTTGCGAACAAAGTCAGGCGATAACTTCAGAGACCGGGCTGCGTTGACAATCTGAGCCATGTCCTGCTCAATCAGGTGGCTGCGGGAGGGCTGCGCTAACCGGGCAATGCGGGCCTGGATATTCTGGAATAAAATATTATTATTACTGACATCCTGACTCACCTCGTTTGCCCGTTTCAGGGCTACTTCGAGCGATAGCCCCGCTGCCTGGGCGTCCTGAAGGTATCCGTTGTTCCGCCAGGCATCAGGGCCGTCGAGCACGATGGCTTCACGGAGTCGGTCAATCAGTTCGGTTTCGGTCATAGAGACAGGGTGCTAATTATCATCCAAACAAAAACACACAGCGGAAACGTTGTCTGCGTTTGGAGCACAAAAGTACAAACACGAAATCTCAATCAAACGTCACCACGTTACGTCGGTAATCCACCGAAATTTTACCGAACTTCGATAAAGCAGACTGCCCAAGCAATAAGGGCGCGCTAGTACCACTAACAATATTGGCACTCACGTTTTCGAGAACCCGATCGCCAATCTGCACCGACTTGAGCCGGATGACGGCACCGGGCGAAATAGCACCGGTTGCATCCTGAAACCGCGACCGGCCAATAATATCGCTTTGGGTGATAGCCCCGCTTTTATACATCCGTTCGGCTTCGGCGGTGGACATCGAAATCAGACTCGCCCCCGTATCAAGGATAAACCGCATGGGGACGCCGTTAACCGTAACGGGCACTTTATAGACGCCATTTTCTCGAGACATGGCTACCTCCGTTGGTCCATCGCCAATTTGTTTCAGCACCGGTTTAGGAGCCGTGCGGACTGGTTCATCTGCTGACTGAGCCGGTTGCTCGGCAGCCCGATTAGCCATATTCTGTTTCCGGCGATGCGGAGCATGACTGCCCGACCGGGAGCAACCCGAACAACCCGACAGATAAAGTAGCATGGCCAGCATCAGGCTAACAATCAGACTTCTGATATGCATATTAGTATAGCAGACTTAGGTATCGTAACAATATCAACCGGATAATGTCTTATTCATACCGGATCAGGGCCTTGGATTTCACACGCCAGGTGCCGTTCTCAAATACAGCCTCCCCGTCGCGACGCATGGCAATACGGGTGTAGGTCGATGAAAAACTGTTTTCACTATCGCAGGCGGGCTCAATCATGTAGTTACGGTACGTGAGAAACCGCGCTACCCGGCCTGGTTCAGCCTCGAATCGGAAGGTCGCTACGTCCGGTGTATCGGGATTCGTGCTAAACCGATAGGCTGATTCCGGAGAAAGCGTATCGGACCGGTGCGCATTATCGAACTGCCCATTCGGGTCCGGGGGTGGGAAATAAAAAACTTCACTACGGGCTGATAGCTGGGGTGACGCTGGTGGTGACTGAGGCTGGGTTTGAACCGCTTCGGGCGCTGCCATGGGCTCAACAACAGGGTCGTTCTGAGCCGGCGCTCCTGGCACGGGTGTTCCGGAACGAATGACTGGCGGAGTTACCGGTAGCGATTCGGCTACTGGTTTTGGATCAGCTGATGCCGGGGGGCGGGGTGGTTCTGACCGGGGCGGAGCGTTGTTTTCTAGTCTGCGCCGGTTTTCAGGTTGGGACTGACGGGGTTCGTTCGCTATTTTCTGGCGTCGGATGGCATCCAGATCACGGCTTAATTTCGCATTATCAGTCGATAGTCGGTCAACTTCCTGTTTCAGGGCGCGGTATAGCATAAAATAAACGACCCCCGCTCCTACCAACATGCCGGCGATAGCGCTAAAAATTATCATCCAGATTCGGTTAGTCCGCTCGTCTTTTACCGCGCGCTGCAATCGACTGATCTGAATGGCCTGGGGGTCAATGTTGCCGTTCTCATCCACCGAGTCGGCTGGTTGGTCCTGATTGGCAGTTGGTTGACCAGCAACCACCGGAGCGGGTTGTTGTGTAGCAGTCGGTGGCAGCATCCCGTCAATTTTTGCCAGCATCCTGGCCTGCACATCCGGTCTTAGCGGAACGCCATAGTTCTTATCGTTTTTGTAACGACCATAGAATCGGGCCAATTCCCGATGAATGGCCGCATTAGCTTGGCCGGTCGACATGGCCTGAAACTGAGCGGTATTTTTCAGTCGTCCAAGTTCTTCCATTTTAACGCCAACCGCATCCCAGCCACCCACACTTTTAATAATCGACACCACGTCGCAGCCATCGCCACAGGCCGACAACTGGTTGATAATCTCGTTTGCTTTTTCTCCTCGCTGGTTGGAAAATACGGCCATCGCTACGTCCTTTGTTAACGTGTCGACAGCCGCCTGGTTGGTGCTTTGTGCCTGGGCGCTGACGGGTGAGACCGAACTGACCAGTGCAATGACTGATAAAAAAGTGAATTGTGTCAGGTTCATAGCAGATGAGATGCAGGCAAATAAAGTCTGATGCGGACCGCTGCTCCAACTGTGTATACCTGTTGAGTTGCACACAGTTGGAGCAGCGGTCCGATACTACGATCAGGCCAGCGCGTTGGCTAATTTGTTAATGGCTCCAATCAAGGGATAGAAAAACAGGGTCTCCTCGATCGGGGCACTCAGCGCATCGGACATACCATTGAACTCGGCCGCCAGATCGCTTTCCTTACGCTGAATACCATCCATCAAAGACGTGTCCAAATGCGTCCGCAATTCCTGCTGCGCCACCCCCAGCGACCGCGCCGATACGTTCAGATTACGCGAAAAACTGAACTGCTGGTTCAGAGCGAAAAAGAAGTCTATAAATGCATTCGTTTCTTTCAGCAGCGACGCGACGACTTCGGGTTTGCGCAGGTCTGTGTAAGTCAATTTCGAAAACTCATCATTAAACGTAGCGGGGTATACGTAACTAATTGCTTCGGTGTCGACGGGCCGGCTGTTAGCAGGCTGCATTAGGGCTCCTTTGCAGGTCACTTCTTTGGGTCCGCGTTTCTCATAAAACAAGGTCAGGCCGCTTGTGTCGTAGGGCTGCTCATACACTTTCTCGAAAATAGCCCGGGCCAGCTTACCCAGCATGGCGTCGTCAAAGCTTATAATGGTCAGCAGTTTAGACCCCGTACCACTAAATGTAAGCGCTCCTGGCAGGCCTATACCCCGGTGTTTCATCAGCCGCGCAATGTGATAGAGCAGGGCCGTATAGAACAAGACAAACACTACTTTCAGGTCTTCATCTTTTGACAGCATTCCGTTGAACGACAGCATGCTTTTGGCTTTTACATCGTTGCTTCGCTCAATCGAGAACCAAAATGCCATGATGTCTTCCGAACGGTTCGTATCCAGAATACGCCGGTTGTTGTCGCTCAGGTTACCCAGACTCTGGCTGTCGAGCAAGGTCTGAATTTTATCGGCGTATTTTCTTACAAATCCATTGTGGCTAGCCGCGCCGTATTCACTGAAGGCATCACCATAGATGGCGTTGCCCGCAAACCGGAATGACGTGAGCAGTCGGGGTTCATTACGCTCATAGACGACTACGTCGGATGTTCCCCCACCAATATCGACGTTAATCACCGGCCGGGCCGAGGCACTCAGCGTAGGGTTCTGCTTGTAATAATAAAACGGTGCCACTGACTCGGACACCTCGCGCAACTTTCCTACCGACCCACCAATATAGCGGTCATAGAGCAACTGCCAGTCGGCCCGTAGTTGACTCACGCGGCCTGGCGTCATGCTGGCCGGAAAAAACCAGTACACCGTAGTCTGGGCAAGACTGCCCCCTTCGGTCAGCACTTTGTTTTTAATCAGCATCAGCAATTCTTCCAGAAAAGCCTCCACGCGACGTTCGGTCTGATCGCTGGTTTTGGCCCATTTCAGGTTCGTCGTAATCCGGTTGGAACCTGCCGGCTGTCGCTCCACATAAAAGGGTATATTGAAATCGGCCAGGGCCTGCGTTTGCTGATTGAAACTTAGATTCAGTGGCTCGGCAATGGCCGTGCGCGTCGGAAAATTGTCCGGACGACCGGGACCGATGGTTGGCGGCACAAACTCCAGGTCATACAGCAGGAATAATTCAAAAAGAGCCGGATTGTACTGGGCCGGATTCACCAGCGTTGCCACCTGCGGAGTTTGTTCAGCCACGTCGAAGGGCCGTGGTGCACCCCCATCTACTTTGTATTCGACATGCGTATTAGTGGTTCCAAAATCCACCGAAAACTCGAAGACTTTGCTGCCACCATCATACCGTTGCCAGCGTGGAATAAGAATACCGTTCAACTCGCGGCCGTCAGCCCGGATGTTTGTCTGTAAATAATCGAACTCCTCCCGCATAACGTAGTACACACTCGACCCATCGGTGTTCTGCTGCCGAACCGTGCGCTGGTGCTTCGACTCAGCAGCTACGGGCGCATTGGTTTGCTGCCTGAAGTAGGTCAGTTCATACTGATTCTGGCTGTCGAATCCCGATTCAATCAACTGCACGCGGTAGTCGGCCGGAACGGGTACGCTACCCGACCGCACGAACGGGTAAATGTTAACCGTGAACGAATTCTCAACAATGATACCCTCGTTGGTGGCTTCATTAGGAGCCGTCGCATTTTGGGGACCAACCGATTGGGCATATACGCGCTCGAACGTAACAAACTGATTACCGGGCTGGTTAGGAGCCGTTACGGGAATATCGAGCGTCACCAGAATGCCCCCACCCTGTGGTGTCATCTTCAGCCGAACGCGACCCGTTAACAGGTCATCGACATCAAAGAAATCGAAGAAGTCTTTTTTGAGCGGCAGCAGAAAGCCTTTCTCAGCCGCCGGTGATTGCAGATTACCATCAAAAAAACGTCCCCGGTCAGTGGGGTATGGCAGGCGCACAAGGTAGGGTTCCAGCAAATCGCTAACCGTTAACCACGGATAATTGCCGGGCTGACCCGGCAGCGGCCGCAGGTTATCGCGCCATGACTCGCGCGCTACGTAGGGCACGGGCGTGTTCGGGTTCCATTGTGCCTGCGGTACGTAGGTAAACGGACGGAAGAAGCGATTTTGCAGCGCCATTGGGCGTGGCTTACCCGAATTTAACCGGGCGTACTTATCCGACTTAATGATAAAATCGCTGACCGTATCAATGGCTCGGGCGTCGGATTTTTTCTTGCGGAGCGGAAAGCCCAGCACCTCCACTACGTCGCCCGGTCCGGTAGTCAGTTCGTCAAAATCAGAATCGAATTTCTCGCGGGTTAGCAGCGGCTGTCCGTTGGGCGATTCGATATGCTCATAGAACATGGTTGGGTTCTGTTGCTGCAACAGGGCCCGGCTGCGGTTCAGGTAGTCGTCGACTTCGCGGAAGCGGGTTCTGAAATCCGGCATAAACAGCTTGATGGCGTACCAGAATTTCTGGTATTCGATGTCGCGCTGGTGCAGCGGACAAACCGACTGATCGAACAGCCGGTCGTTGCCCATTGATACGTCGACCCAATTCAGGTCGTTGCCCGACGAAAAGAACAACGTTTTCGGTGACGTACCGCCGACGACCCGCCCCCGGTAGCTAAGCACAAACAGCCGATTAATGGCGTTAAAATTGTACTCGGCTGCGTCCTGATCCAGAAACAGTTTTAGCGCATCGCCGAGCCGCTTGTGACCCAGGTTACCCGAATTGCGCATCCGGTCTAGGTCAGTACGTACGTCAAAGGGCGTAATGGTGATAAACGTTTTCAGTTTATCGTAATTAAAAAACAGTTCACCCACGTCAAAACAGTCTGACACGATGCGCTGATCATTGATGGTACCACCCAGGTCGGGCTTGAGCGATAGGTTCAGAAAAGCCGACCGCACCAGATCCATCCGGGCAAATGGGCTGGGAATGGACGTGGGTTGTTTGACCGTCTGGCCACCCTGCGGATCGCGGATGGCAGCAATCTGATCGGTGCCGAGCGGTTTGCTAACGTACCAGTGCAGCCCCGGCGTTGGGTTATGTAAGCTGAGTGTTGTGGGCATATCTTAGTAATCCAGCACCTTAGGCAGCCGCTCGCGGACAAACCGGTCGGTACCTTCAGAAAACAGTTGTATAAATTTGTCGGCTTCGCTGACGTAGGCTTTGCCTTCGGCAGTTTTGTTGAGCGTCTGGTCGAAATCATCGACGATATCGAGTTTCACATCCGACTCGCCCCCGAAAATACCTTTCTTTTTTGGCTCAAAACCGCGCACCGTCTGACCCAGGTTTGCCGAATCAAGCAGAAAGGGAGCAAATGAACGCTTGTTGGCTGCCATCTCCGACAGCCACTGCCGGAACCCGGTATCGAAATTTTTGATGCTGTTGTAAAACTGAGAGTTCAGGAACCCCGTCGATATGGGCGGATTCGCCTTTGACCACTGCACCGTGCCGGCCGCCGTGCGCAACCGCTGATTCAGGTAGGTGCTAAACAGGGCCATCTTGGATAAAGGCAGGCTAATGATTTGTTTGGTTGCCCCGGCGAGGTTGCCCAATTGAAGCGTCATTCCGTCCTGCTCTAGCCCAAATTCCTTATAGACGGGATTGGTAGGGCGGCCATTGCTGACAGCGAGGCTAGCGTCGGGCGTGTTCATGAAATCGACAATAGACAACGCCGATGCCATTTCCACGAAGTGGGCTTCGTTTTTCTGCCCGCCTGCACCGGGGTCATACGCATAAGCCTTTGTCTGGTCGTCGCCAATGTAGTAGAGCGCATTTACGGAGGGGTTAACGCCCTTCTGGTAGTAATCCAGCGCGGCTTTGGTTTTAGCAATAAACGACGCAGGGTCAATTAGTTTATTATCGCTGGTCGTCAGGCTGAAATACGGCATCACCGTAACGGCACCGATTTTAGCGTCGCGCAGAAACGCCGGGTTTGGAATCTGGCCAATGGCCTGTGCCCCCCGAATGTTCTTGAGCAGGATGGGGAAACCAGCCGCACCCGTGCCACCAAAGATTGAACTGACAATGAAGATTCGGTCATTAGCTCCGAAGTTTTCGGCAAACGCCTGAAACACGTCGGAGTAGCGAAACTGATTGAGCACCGTACTGCCGATGTTGGGATTCCCCACAAAGCCAATGTCCATCTTAGTTTCCAGATTCTCATCAGAAAACAGCAAACTAGCCATCGCTTTGCTGGGCGCATCGAGCCCTTCGTAATTGATGTAATCTTTAAATTTTTCCTGCTGAACGCCCTGTAGTTCAAACACATACGTATCGGCAATGGTCGCGTTGCCGCCGATAGCCCGGTTCAGTGTTTTAATCTCCGTTCCAAAGAAACCCTCGGTTGGTTTGGTTTGCAGACCGGCCCGGATGTTACCGTACTCGCGCAGCAAATCTTTGGTACGTAGCAGGTCATCGTTGGTGGCATGGGGGTCCAGCACGATGGGAATGATCTCGTCGGTGTTGGCTAGTTTAACGCCCGACGCCAGCAGAAACGTCAGGGCTTTTAGTACCCGTGAACCCGTTCCGCCAATGGCAAAGACAAATAGTTTTGGCATAAATTTTCAGGATATTGAGAAACCGGCTCACCGGATTCTATTTTGATGGCCAGAGAATAGGCTGGTGTTTAGCATTTTCGCTGAAGTTTTTCATAACCATCGAGATGAGAAAAAAGATAAGGGCCGTTAGCAGGGCCATCTCGAAGGCGTAACTCAAAAACACGCTCACACCCTGATCGAACAGGAATCCCTGGTTGGTATCGGCTTCGTCGCGGGCAATTTCCTGTCCTGCTTTCTGGTAGCACGTAACGAGCGTAATCACAAACAGGAGCAGGGCACTCACACCCAGCATGAGCAACCAGCTTCCGAATCCGCTGAAACTAACCCGGTTGAACGGCCAAATGTAGAACGCAAAGGCAACGACCAACGCAATCCCAATGGCTGACCAGGTCAGTGGCGATAGCAGTTCCTCCTGATACAGGTCTTCGAGCAGCGCGCTGTTAACAAACAGGTTGTAAAAATTATAAAGTGATTCTTCCATGGATGAAAAAGTGATGAATGAACAAGGCAATGGGCAATAAACAGTCAATGCGTGAAGGGTAGATGGCTCCGCTATGTCGGCCCTCTTCTACCCTTACACCATTTCACTCATTGTAAATTTAGGGTCAACGTGAAATACTCGGTTTGGTTATTGGGGTTATAGGCCCGTTCGACACCCTGCAGAAGATTTTGCAAGCCGAAGGTTGAACCCGCATCGACCGGATTATCGTTGGTGGTGCTGGTGTTGGCGATCCAGCGGGGTGGGAACTGACGACGCAGCCGAATGGTAGCCGTACGATCACCCCGCACGGGTTTGCCAGTTGTCAGCAGTAGTTTGTGGGTAGTACCACTCGTGCCCGCATAGGGCTGAATGGATGAGACCCGAAAATTATCTTTTCCTTCCACAACGTATTGATTTTTGTCCGTCAGCAACGATGCGGGCAGCCGCAGGGCCGACAAATCAACCGCAACCGGGATGGCTAAGCTTTTATCCGTTACGTCGGGTTGTACCGCATCGAGCGTGTGAATGGCTTTGGCGCGAGCCCGAACTTCTTCATCGGCTCGTTTGAACCGGCCTTTGCGCGATGGATCGTTGACCAGGATGGTGTAGAATGGTGTAACAGCCTTCGTGTCCCGCCCAAAAAACCACGAATCTTCATAACCCGGCAGTTGGTCGAAACGCCGGATGGTCTGGTAGGCAGGATTGGTATAGAGCCGCTCCATAGCCGCGTTGGTTCCGATCAGGCACAGGTAATACGGTCGTTCGCCCCGGTACGTTTGTTTGACATTGTTCCAGCTATAATATGTCCCATCGAAGTCAGCGGTCATTTTCAGCACCAGCATTGAGTGGGTCTGGGCATAGGGATTGAACACGGTGGACAGCAGCGACGAAGCAGCATCGAGGGTTTTCTGCGCACTCATGCCTTTCAGAGTCGGGTCGGAGTAGATTAAATCAGAAACCAGCACACTCAGATCATCCCCGTTGGTTTTGCCCAGAATTTCCCGGAAGATGCCTTCAAAGTCCGTACTTGTTGTTTTCCCTTTCGTTTTGGCAACCGTAAAAAGGTTACCCTGCTTGAAAAACTGCGACAGCGACAAACCCAGATCGTTCACTTCGGTATTGACCACAAACGTTTTCCCCTGGCCGGGATTAACGGCGTCGAACTCGGTCAGTACGTCGTTGAGTGCCCGTTTAAACTGACCGTTGCCGCCGGGTGCATCGTAGGGGAACATGCTGGCGCTGGCTTCAAGGTATAATTTTAACCGCAGGGGTTTGGTTGAGGCCGTTGCACCTGCCAGGGCAACCGTGGGCGTTTTGCCTTCTTTGACCAGCTTCCGGTAGTCGATGTTGCGCTTTATGTAATTCGCCAGGGCCGACTCATCGACTGTCCCACTGCTGGTGAACAGTTTAGCCGTTTTTTTATCGTCGGCGAGGTCTTTTTTTTCTTTGGCAATGAATGCCCGTATGGCACCCGCTTCGGTTGCATCGAGGGCGTTGTCGTTGGTGAGTGCGTCGCTAATCTGGCTATCCAGCTGATCGGCGGGGCCGGAGCAGCCGGTTAGCAAACCGGCCAGTGTCCACGTAACGATAAGAGCAGGTAGTCGGGTGTGAATCATGTACTACGTGTGTTATTCATGGGGTTTCGGCCGCTCCAATTGTTGGGAGCGGCCCAGCTTCAGGCGGTAAAAGTATCAAACCGACCAATGTATTAACCTGTAGCAGACCCGGACGGGTTAAATTTTCTTAAATTTCTCTCTTAACCAACGAAGCGACTACCCATTTTATGTCAACCGGTACGGAAGAACGATGAACGGGCGTTTACCTTTGTAGAGACTACCAAAGCAATTAGGTTCGATAGTCTGCATTAACTTATAGGGTCCTAGCCGGACTTTCGGCCTTATCCGCCTTCACGCCAACGCGTCCTTATGTCGTTTCGTACTGTCCTGTTACTCTGTTTACTATCGCTCCCGATTTTATTACAAAACTGTGCTCAGGTTGCCCAGCCACCCGGCGGCAAGAAAGATACATTGGCTCCAAAGTTAGTGAGCAGCCTACCTAAAATGCGGCAGCTAAATTATGCGGGAAAATCAGTCGAACTGACGTTTAACGAATACGTAAATACCGAGAACCTTCAGCAAAAAGTGACCATCACCCCCCAGGACAGCAACACCTTCGTCGTTAAGTCGCTGCCGCTAGGCGTCCGGCTGAACTTCAACAAGCCACTTCAACCCAATACAACCTATACCATTGATTTTTCGGACGGCATCAAAGACATCACCGAACGAAATATTGCAAAAGATTCTAAAGTTGTTTTCAGCACCGGCCCCACCCTCGACTCGCTCTACCTTACCGGTAAGGTTGTAGACGACGAAAGCCGACAGCCGCTGCTGGGCTTTGTGGTGGGCCTGTTTGCGGCCACCGATACGTTGCCTATTAACCGCAAACGACCACAGTACTTCGCCCGGACCGACAGCAACGGGAACTACCGTATCGAAAACGTGAAAGCCGGGCCGTTCCGGGTGTATGGTTTTGACGATAAAGACCTGAACCTGGTGAATAACACGGCCGGAGAGCGCGTAGCCTTCCGCGACAGCGTACTGAACCTAACCCGCAATTATACCGACGTGAATATGGTGGCCTTTCGGGGCTATGGCAAGCCGCGCATCAGCCGACGCGAACGAACCGACGAAACCCTGGGCCTTGAACTCAGCAGTGGCATAGCGGCCTATCGACTGAAGTTTGGCAAACCCGGTGATACGCTGGTGTCGTTTCTGGAAACACCCAAAATGATCCGGCTCTACCGTCCCGCCAACCGGGCTGCGGGCGACACCATTAACGTAACCATTGCGGCCGAAGACTCCGTGGGGACTGTTACGGACCTAAAAGAACGCATTTATTTTTCGCCCCTAAAAACCAGGACTAAAAACCGAACACCCCTGGCAGTGCAAATAACCCCCCCGGCCAGCGAACCCATCGACATCAATCTGGAGTTTACCCTAACCTTCAACAAGCCTGTTTTTCGCTTCGACACCGGTCTGATCAACATCGGCCCCGACAGCACCAAACCCTATGTATTGACACCCGCAGAGCTGACGTGGAGCAATAACTTTTCGCACCTGGTCATTAAGCGACCGGCCAGCCGCACCGGCCGACCAGGTGGTGCGGTTTCGGGGCGCGACAGTGTCTTGTTCCGACTGCAAAAAGGGGCATTCATCAGCGTTCAGGGCGATACGTTGCCACGTTACCTGGCTACCTACCGCATGGCCGATGAAGACTCTTACGGTCTGATTGCGGGGCACGTTAGCCCCGCATCGGTTGGCTCGGTGGGCGCTAATTTCATGGTGGAGTTACTGGACAGAAACTATAAAGTTATCCGCCAGACTTATGGTACACCGAGCTATACTTTTGGCCGGCTCAGGCCTGGCCAGTACCGCATCCGGTTAATTCTGGACGCTAACGGCAACCGCCGGCGCGACATTGGCAATGTGCAGAAAGGGCTACAGCCCGAAACCATTATCTATCACCCTGGCGTGGAGGAAGGCGGCCTGATTCCGCTGAAACAGAATTTTGAACTGACCGATATTGATTTTTG
>JAQBNX010000807.1 GCA_028288385.1 Spirosoma sp. | reverse complement strand
GCCGACAGCACCGGCGACGGCAAGTCCCACCAAGGATGGGAAGAAGGGCAGGTCGGATGGAAATGACCCGATGAGCCAGGAAGCCCTGAATGCCCGTCCCGGGCAGGGGCCCCTGCCTTCGGACCGGATGGTCTCCTGCCCTGCCACCACCGTGCGGGTGTCAACCGCCGGTGAACTGACCAGGGCCCTGGAAAACGCGAAACCGGGAGATGTCATCAGCCTGGCTGACGGCACCTACACCGGCGAGTTCACGGCGAAGACCTCGGGAACGGCCACAAGCCGCATCTTCCTGTGCGGGTCACGCAACGCGGTCCTGGATACCGGCGACACCGACAACGGGTACGTCTTCTACCTCAACGGCGCCAGCAACTGGGTGCTCTCCGGATTCACCGCCCAAAACGGGCAGAAGGGCATCGTCACCGACGAGAGCAGCAACTCCATCATCGAGGGCCTCACGGTCACGAACATCGGGGACGAAGCGATCCACCTGCGGAAGAACTCCAGCAGCAACCTCGTCATCGGCAACACCGTGTCCAACACCGGCAACCGGAACAAGAAATTCGGTGAAGGAATCTACATCGGATCAGCCGTCAGCAACTGGTGCACCTACAACGACTGCCTCACCGATCAGAGCAACTACAACATCATCGCCGACAACGACATCTCCGGCACGACCGCCGAGAACATTGACATTAAGGAAGGAACCATCGGAGGCATCGTCAAAGGCAACCGCTTCGACGGGGGCTCCATGACGTCCTCCACCGCTTGGATCAACGTCAAAGGAAACGCCTGGACCATCCGGGACAACCACGGGCAAAACTCACCCCAGGACGGGTACCAGACCCACAACATCCTCCAGCAGTGGGGCGACTACAACCTCTTCACCGGCAACACCGGCAGCGTGGACGCCGTCGGCTACGCCTTCGCCCTGCGCCCGGCCATGCACAACACCGTTTCCTGCTCCAATACCGTCACCGGAGCCAAGAGCGGTCTCAGCAACATCCCGTGCACCAACCCCTGAAAAACCTGCACCACCGCTGACCATCCAGCAACCATGAAAGGTCCTCCCCATGTCCCAGCTCCCCCACATCACGACCACCATCCGCCCCGCCATCGTCCCTCAACCGAAAATGACCGTCATCGGCACCGGCTACCTCGGCGCCACCCACGCCGTCTGCATGGCCTTGCTCGGCTACGATGTCCTCGCCGTCGACGTAGACCAGCACAAAATCGACCTGCTCTCCGCCGGTATCCTGCCGATCCACGAGCCCGGCCTGCAGGAAAAACTCCGGGAAGTCCTCGCCATCGGCAAGCTCCGCTTTACGACCGATACCGCCCTGGCCGCGCAGCACGGGGACGTGCATTTCATTTGCGTCGGAACCCCCCAATCCAAGGGCTCCGACGCCGCAGACATGACCTATGTGGACGCAGCCGTCACCGCCTTGGCCCGCCACCTGACCCGCCGGTGCCTCATCGTCGGCAAGTCCACCGTTCCCATCGGCACCGCAGCCCGCCTGACCGCCCTGGTGCACGACATCGCCCCGGCCGGGAACATGGTCGAACTCGCCTGGAACCCCGAGTTCCTCCGCGAAGGGTACGCCGTGCAGGACACCCTCGAGCCGGACCGCCTCGTGTTCGGCACAACCTCGCCCTGGGCCCACGCCCAGCTGGCCGCCTGCTACACCTCCATCATCGCCGCCGGCACCCCCGTCGTATCGACAGACCTGGCCACAGCCGAACTCGTCAAGGTTGCCGCCAACTCGTTCCTGGCCACCAAGATCTCCTACATCAACGCGATGGCCGAAGTTTGCGAGGCCACCGGAGCCGACGTCAGCCAGCTCGCCGACGCGCTCTCCTATGACACCCGCATTGGGGGCCGGTTCCTCAAGCCCGGCCTCGGCTTCGGCGGCGGCTGCCTGCCCAAGGACATCCGGGCCTTCGCCCACCGGGCAGAAACCCTCGGCGTGGGCCAGGCCGTCTCCTTCCTCCGCGAGGTGGACGCCATCAACCGCCGACGCCGGCAACGCACCGTGGACCTGGTCACCGAACTGGCCGGCGGCGACGTCACAGGGGTCAAGGTCGCCTGCCTGGGGGCCGCGTTCAAGCCCAACTCCGACGACATCCGGGACGCCCCGGCCCTTGACGTGGCACGCATGCTGCACGAGGCCGGCGCCCGCGTCACCGTTTACGACCCGGCTGCCATGGACAACGCCCGCCGCAGCTACCCCGACCTGGCCTACGCGGCCTCCCTCGAAGAAGCAGTCACCGGAGCCGGAGTCGTAGCCCTGCTCACCGAATGGGACGAGTTCAGGAACGCCGACCCCCGGACCCTTCTCGATCTGGCCAGCGCGCCCTGCATCGTGGATGGGCGGCACGCCCTCAACGCTGAGGCCTACCGGTCCGCCGGCTGGGACTACCGCGCCCTCGGACGCCCCGTCCTGCCCTCAACCGCCACTCCCGCCATCCTCAACGAGGATCTCACCAAAGCCGCCCCCGTACCTCACGAAGTCAGCTGAAACCGCACCATCCACCATCCACGCCACCGTATGCAGCACAGACAGGACCCAGACCTTGAGTTCATCAGGATCACCGGAGACCGCGATACTCGCCTACCAGGAGGCCATGAGCCTGGACACCCCCGCACTCGTCCAGGCCCTAACCAGCCTTCTGGGTGCCCGGCTCGTCGCCTACATCGGATCCGTCAAGGAAACCCGGGCCGTCCGCCAATGGGCAGCCAAGGAACGCACACCCTCCCCCGAAGTCATCAAACGGCTCCGCGACGCCTACCAAATCGCCAGAATGCTCAACAACACCAACCCACCCGAAGTCATCCAGGCATGGTTCCAAGGCATGAATCCCCACCTCGAAGACCTGCCGCCTGCACGCCTGCTACGCGACGGGGAGAGTCACCAAGCGGCCCTCCGTGTCCTCACCGCTGCACGCACCTTCACCACAACCACCACCACGGGTCACTAACCGGAGGACGTCGAGCGGTGACGGATTCGAGACCTGCCGGGTGCCCCTATCCAGTTCATCCGTATGGCCCTCAGCCTAGGCCTAGCGAACTCGACGCCACAGCCAAGAACGGCAAAGCCCCTGCAACTGACACGGCCCGGTTTCACAAACATT
>JAQBNX010000705.1 GCA_028288385.1 Spirosoma sp. | reverse complement strand
CTACGGCACTACGGGTGCTTACGACGACGCCCCTCTCGCGGCCCACGGTGAGCCTGCCAACCATAGCCTTGCAGGTGCTTTCGACGGCGCCCCTCTTGCCCATGAGGCAGAGAGCAGCGCCCGCCCCAAGGCAATCGCGCAATCTTATCTTGCAATCAAGCTAATCAAAGGCTCCACGCAAGGCCCCGTCGATTGCCCAGCCACACAAGAAACCCGAATGGGCCAAAAGGCGGACACGCCAGAGTGCGTCTCGACGAGCCGCGGGATCCTCCACACGGGCCTCGACGTCCGCAAGATCTACCATTTGAACAGGCCGTTCGGTAGCTAAAACGCCTTTATCGGAAGTCATTTCCCTCACTAACATCTTGAGCCAGTATGACCCCAATTGTACCCCGTTGACCCACTATCGTCAAGCCTGTTATCAGGTGTTTGTCGCACTGGCAACTCAGGTTATCCATACAT
This sequence comes from Spirosoma sp., assembly GCA_028288385.1. Lineage (GTDB taxonomy): Bacteria > Bacteroidota > Bacteroidia > Cytophagales > Spirosomataceae > Spirosoma. The sequence goes on along the minus strand of JAQBNX010000705.1, from coordinate 4,713 downwards.
CCGGGGCCAGTTGGCGACAGCTGAATGGGACAAAGCGCAGCATAGCAGGCGGACCAACTTGCGAAGGGAGGGCGCCTCCCACTGCAGCCATTACGTCATGCTGATTTGTGACCGGACCCAAGCAAAGCCTGGGTTGAACAACCGATGCCTCTTCTTTTATGTATGGATCCTCTGTGTATTGAAGACTACGGTCATGTCTCTCTAGGTCGTTACTGTCAGACTCCTCCGCAAAGTTCCCAGCAGTCATCCCGTGTCGGTCCTTGAGCAGCTTGCTTACGCCCGCTTTCAGTAAGGTGTCGAGTACTCGGTGGAGCGCCGCTCAGGGCCACGGCCAGGGGCCAGTTCAAGTTGACCGAGCCGCTGGGCCGGTTTCTGGCCGGGTGTGCCATGCCATGGGGAAGTGGCAGTCCGAGTCCCATCCACTTCACTCGCAAACCGTACAAGACGGACGCTCAACCATTCACCATCAAGGTACAAACCGTCCAACCAAAAGAACACGTCAGAAACCATCTCCTAAACAAGTCTGCAATGTAAGGCTTAGGACAAATCGTGTGTTAGAGGAGGGTAGTCTCTCCAATCGCCATAATCGTCGACTGCATTTAAGGCCGGCCGGGTGCTCCTGGTCGTCGATAACGCCGATGACACGGATCTCTTCTTCGGTCGGGCAGTGCTTCCTAACAGTCTGCCGTTTAGCAGGATGGGCTCTATTCTCTTCACGACGCGGAATCGCGAGGCCGTGGTGCGGCTGGGCATCCCGGAGCGTGGTATCATCAGCGCAAGAGAAATCAGCAGGTCGAGTCAAGAGGCCCCGAAAACAATGTAGGCTTTGCGCCTAATTGTCGGCTTTTTTTTGTTCGTTGACCTTTTCCAGCAACGATTACGCCGTTCGCAATACCGCACAAAGTGCTTGACCCGTAGGTTCAGAAGGAGCTCGTAACGAGCAACCTGCTGGTATGCGATACGGTCGTGGTACGAGTAGACAAGCACCGGCACACTTACAAAAGATCGGAAGGAACTGGCAGGCGGTTCGGAAAACCTGCTCTCGCCGCCGCTCTAGAAGCAGCGCCATCAGTTCCTTGCCATTCCGAAGTTCCCAGCCGCTGCCTTCACCACCTCCTCTGTGACACGAATGTTGCTGCACGATTGAATATATGTTTAGTACAGTAGCTGTAGGCACCCAAAGCCATTATTTCTCTGCTATACTAGCATACCAATACGCCACCCTTAGTCCGCCTCCGCGAAGCCGAGCGCTATATAAACGTAGTCTCCCCATCACACTTTTCGAAAGTGGGCTCGCAGCTTCCTGAAGAATCTCCTTGGGTCTGGCGGCGATGGCTTACCCACAGTGGATGGACCTAAGATAAATATATTAGGCGCAACTAGGGCTAGGTTGACAGGAAGGAACACGGTACCTTTCGTGTGTTGCGGAGAATTTATGTTTCGTAGTACACGCTCGGACTTAGGATGGGACGGTCCTAGATGCATCGTGATACCCAGAAAGCGCCCGCTCATACATCGCCTCCGCCTCCGCCAGCCTGTGTAAGAGTAATATTACTGGATGCAACCGTGGGAGTTGGTGGGGAGGTAAGAGGTAGATGTTAATAGTCAACCGAGGGTGGGCCAACTGGAAGACCGGGCAGGGAAGGAACAGGTAACTTCTACGGTTGGACCTTGTGCTCCGCCTCTCCTTCCTCAGATATAAATAAAGAGGTTTTCTGGGTTTTCTACAGCTCCTGGGACGGTCGCGGAAGGTGCAACTTCGGTCCCACGGCCATACCGGTTCCCTTCGCGGCATCCCCAGCACGTTATCATGTCCACGCAGAAGGGCCTCTCCAATGCCGGCCGCCTGGAGGCATACATCCAGGAACGTGCGGCTGACGGCTTCCTAAAGAGCATAACCGAAGGGTAAGTCGGACTGGGGGATTATACGCCAAGAGTTGTGAGTGCTTGCAGAGTCTATAACTAACATCTGAGTTATAGTGCCTGGAAGAAGCTCGAACGCAAAACGACTTCCCTGACATGCCAGTCGTTCGCGGGTGCATGATATCAAAGCAGGGAGCCGTCGTTACACTCTATGCCGTCTTCGACACACGCTCTGAACTTAGGACGCTTTGATCCAGCTGGGTCCCGCGGCCCCACGCCTGCACTGGAACACGACCGTCAAAGTCGCACTCTGTTCTTCGGCCGGTACCGATGTGGACCAGCCTTTTATCGGCTTCCAGGTTCGCCTGCTTTTCAAACGCGTGCGGTATAACGCTGACGGCGCCTCTACAGGCGGCGGTGCTTACACTAGAGGGGAGGTAAACCAGGGCAGGGAAGATCACTGTGTGGAGTGGCACTTCAAGCCTGCGGATGTCGATGTTTTCGTACGGCGCTCCCACGACAAGCGACTCCGCGTCAAGTTCGTCGCGAAGCCTGGAAAGCCTTCCCACGGTGATCGGGTTCCGATGGCCTTTTACCACGTCCGACACAGACATCAACGCCTTCTCCGACTGGCGCGAGACAACCCACCGGCAGCAATCTTTGCGGGAGCTGACCCGACAGACCGAGATCGAATTCGTCTGCAACTTTCAGTTGAATACTGTAGCTGTCCTCGTCGCCCACCTGGCCCCGGTTCCCGTCGACGGCAGCGGTTCGCTCTGTCTGCTCCACGACATCGGCACCGGTACCCGCACACTCCCCGCCTTTGATCTGGCGACGATTCTCGCCGACTTCGTGCCGCCACACCCACAGACGCCGACCGTGGCGAACGTCGTACATTGGCCTTCGTACGAGGATGCGGGCGCGCTCGAGGCTTACGCCGAAGTCTTAGATAAGGCGTACATCGCTAAGGACAGGGTGGAGATGCTCCGTACGACCCTGTCGGCGGTATTTACGGAACCCGACCTGACCCGGTACACGGACGACCCGACCAACCGCTGGTGGAAGGTCGAGCTGAGTATGCGCCGCGGACAGCTGGACTCCGTCGATCCGCCAACGATCTTTCCACACCTCTTCCAAGACGCCGGCGGCTGCGGTAAGCCGGTCCACCTGCATTTGCAGGGTCAACCGCAGACTATGCCGGACGGTGCGCAAGCTCCGCGCCTGCCGGACTACGACCACTTTCTAGAAGGCTGGTTCCAGCCTTCGCTAGGCGAGCTCTCGGCCGAGGATGTCGGGGATGCCGCATCGAAACCCGCTAGGGTGTCGGTGATGGTATGCGTGCCTCGTTCCTCCTCCGAGGAGCAGCAACGGCGGCTGTGCCGCTCCTTTCGAGGACTTCGGCAGCTACGTTTTCGGCAACTTCTGCACCATCTTTCTCCGGTTCCCAAACCCCCTGAAGGTTCAGACGCAGGTACCACAGCTATCGCCGGCTGATGAACGGCGTGGTACCCGACATGCCCCGCACCCCCTTCGCGGGGCCTACTTCATGACACTCCGATACCGAGGCGGCCAAGCTGGATGAGGACGAAGCGGCAGAGAAGATGTATAGCGTTTTTTGCTCCCGGTACGACGACGAAGATGATCGACGCGTCGATCCCCACGCTGGCGGCGGGACGCATGGGCATACGGACACTGCCGATTCAACTCAACTCGGAGAGTGGGAGGAGGACGCGGGGGTCGTTCGTGACCTCCTTCAGGGCTGCGGGATGGCGGGCATGTTTGAGGCCAGTTTCCTGCCGCCTGCCGCCCAAGGGACGACATTCGCCGCGTGACAGAAGACAACATCCCCACCGCACGGCGCGACGAAGACGTGCAGTTCGCCCGGGGTGCACCATGTGGCATCATGGCTATCACGGGCCCGCCATGGACCAAGATCTCCTTCAACGATTGGGCGGCATTCTGGCTAATGAGCTAAAGCTTACTTGGGACCTTTCTTTTCATTGGTATTCGTGCTCACCGTCATATAAGTCCGGTCTATCTCAGTACTCTGCTCGTCGAGCTATAACTAACTTGTCATGGCCGGGCCAAATAGTTCGATCAACAGCTACCTTACGACTAGATGTACGAATGGCAAGGCGACGCCTCGCATAGCCCCAGAGCGGCCTCTCTGGCGGTTTCTCAAGGCCGTCTTGGTGGTGTTGGTGCCTGGCGACCCGGGTTTCACGAACGTTGCGGTGTCTCCGGCGCCGGGTCCTCGGCCGCGACGAAGAGCTTTAGCTCCGCAGACAGGCCACATCGCCACTGGGGCAGAGCAATGGGACCGCCGAACCGATCGCAGGGAAAGCGGCCCGCAGATGGAGAAGCGCTCCCAACAATGCGTCCTGCTACGTTCCGCCGAGTACTGCGATCAGATGCGGCGCCGGCAGACTCGGGAATCCCGTCCGCGCCTTGAGGACCAGAAGACAGAGTGGAAACTGCCCGAACCGAGCCTGTCAGGCCGAGTCGGCCTCCTCCTGCGGTGTTACCAGCCATGTTGCCGTCGACGTCGAACGAAGAAGGACAAGGCAAGCACCCCGCCAAGCGCAAAAGAGCACAGCGACCAACAGCAACAGCCCCAACAAGCCGCTTTTCACGACGGCTACGCGCCTCACCCCATCGTAAGATGACGAGAAGGGTCCGTCGGCCTGGTATGCTCCTGCGAGCGCGTGCTGCGACGCCAGTCGGTCAGGGTGGTCCTCCGCGAGCGTCCTCTCTTGAACTGCCACCACCTGCTCGAGCAGCGCCACCGCCTTTTTGATCTGTCCGTCGGCCTCGTATGCTCCTGCGAGCTCGTGCTGCGACGCCAGTCGT
>JAQBNX010000625.1 GCA_028288385.1 Spirosoma sp. | reverse complement strand
ATACGGCAGCATGCGAATAAATAAAGTTGGGTTCAGCAAACTCAACACCAGATGCGCTTTGCAGGTCGGCAATGGCTTCCAGCACGTTTTTGTTCACTTTCACCAGCAACAGGCCTTCCTTCTTACTAGCCCGTTCCATGGCTTTGGTAAGAATTTTCTCAACGGGTTGTCCTTTAACCTTATCAAAGGCTTTCTGCTTATCATTGTCAGAGGCTCCCTCTTTAAACTGAATCAAGAGTTCGCCATCAACGTAATCTGTTCCTGCACTTAGTTTAGCATTTGCATTTGTGCGGGTTGATGAAACGGGAGTAGTAAGTTCTACAGGCTGGCAGCTAGACAAAGCCAGCGAAACCATTAAGGCTAAAGTGGTACCTTTTGTGAATAAAGAAGTGCTTCTGGTCATGTTGAATACTATTAAGTTGGATTTAAATGAAAAGTTTAACTTTCAATATTAAGAAAAAAATCAAAATTTAACCAAATAAAATACAAATTATATTTTTAGCTTAGTTTGTAATCATTAAAGTTGTCTGTTATTGCAATAAAGTTATTTATAATTGAGGAATCTATATTTACTTCTGATAATTATCTGATTTTAATATGATTATGTATGTTAATGGACAAACTGCCCAACTTTTATTTTGTTATAAATATTTATAAAAACCGTGTTTAGAAAAGAAGGCTGTTTGGGAGAGGTAGCTAACTAATTGCTAAATATTTCTAGTAAGATAATGCACTCTATAAAGGGTATTACGTCTACATAGACATCTAGAATTTTTAAATAATATCTTTTGAAAGCAAACTGTCAGCTTTATTGCCGCTGTATACAACAGGCTACACTAGTGCACAAGAAATAAAAAGAACAAGTTTACCCACACTAAACCTGCTCTGGTATTGATGCTCACGTCGGTAACGTTTTTCTTAAAAGGGATTTCTTAATAAATTAACTCGCGGTTTATTTTGGCGGGCAATGGCCCTAAGCGAATTAATTTCATTTTTGCCAGGGCTGCTCCGGACCGGGCACATAACTCGGGTGGATGACCATCTATGTAAGCCGTCAAAAAACCGGCCCAGTACGCATCGCCTGCGCCGGTCACGTCAACTACATCCAGCTTCTGACCCGGAATCCTGACCTGTTTGTTTCCGCCCTCATAGGACACCAAACTGCCATTGGGTCCTAGTGTCAGGCAAACCAGTAAGGCCCCCATCCCATGAAAATCAGTCAGGATTTTATCGATTGGTTGCGTATCGCCGTAAATTCGGGTTGCATCGTCTTCACTAAGTTTAACAAAAGCCCCGGCAGAGCAATACTCGCTCAGAATATGCCAGGCGTGGTTACGGTCGGGCCAGATGCTGGGCGCATAGTTGGCGTCAATACTAACCTGGCAACCTGCTACCTGAGCGCGTCGGGCAGCATCAACAATAGTATCCTGCGCTGGTTGTCGGCTGAGCGCGAAGCAGGTCGTATGAAAAATTGTGGCTTGGGCCAGCAGAGAGTCGGGTAGTTGATCGGGTTTAATCTGGCAATCGGCAGTCCGGTATGCAATGAAATCGGGCGTGCCCGACGTACGTGAGATAACGACAATGCTGGTAGGAGCCAGCGGGTCTATAACAATGTGCTGCGTATCGACACCCGTTTCGGTAACCTGCTGAACGAGGTAGCGTCCGAGGTTGTCATTGCCAACGCAAGCTGCCAGTGCCGTAGCGTTACCCAAACGAGCCATGTTTGCGGCCATGTTAGCCGGGCTGCCCCCTTGGTACCGGCGGAAGTCAGGTGAGTCGTACAAACTGGAAGAAACATGGTGGCCAATAAAATCGGCCAGTAACTCGCCTACCGAGAGGAGGGCATAAGGACGGAGAACTGGGGTCATAAGCAAGCTAACTAGTGACATTCTGTTCTGTATGGGTCGTCTTTGAGGACATGCCAAGCGTAACAGGGTGTCAAAAATAGGTTAATTTCCACCCGGATTAACGGGTAGGGCCACGGCTTCGCTTTTCTCTTTCACTAAAAAACAGGCGCCAGCTGCCAGAATCAGACAAATACCACTTAGGATGAGTGCATTGCGTGGATCGCCCTTTAAAACGCTGTTGTACAAAAACGGAATGGTAACCATGTTGATAATTTGCGGTACCACAATAAAGCCGTTGAACAGCCCCATATACACACCCATTCGTTCTCCCGGCACCGATGTCGACAGCATTACGTAAGGCATCGACAGAATAGACCCCCAGGCAAGGCCCACTAAGGCCATCCCAATCAGGAATACGTTTTTATCTTCGCCCAGCATCATCGATAGAAAACCCATTCCGCCAATGGTCAGAAAAAGCGCGTGGGTTTCTCGACGACCAATTCGGCGGGCAATGGCGGGCAGAAAAAAAGAGATGCCGAAACAGCCAATGTTGAACAGCGCAAAGCAGTCATTGCCTACTTCAATACCACGCTCAAAACCAGGCGACTGGGGCGTAGGGGCGTTAAAAGCATGCCGCGAAATGGCCAGCGACAGGTATTGCCACATGAGGGGCAGACCATACCACGTAAAAAACTTGACCCACCAAAGTTGTTTCATAGTCGCTGGCATGTCGCGCAGGGCGTGAAAGACCTCCGTAAACGCTTTCAAAACGCCACCACCTTCTTGTTTCTCCCGCTCAAATACCGCCATATTTTGGGGCGGATATTCATCGGTGGTATACATGGTCCAGATCACGGCCGCTACAATGGCTACGGCTCCAATATAGAACGACCAGCGGGTAATATCGGGGATGGCATTATTGCCGGTAGCCACCATTGTGAGACCAAAAATTGGCAGGATTCGAGGCATCAGGTTGGCCAGCGTCTGTCCAAAACCAACGAAGAAACTTTGCATGGCAAAACCAACTGTGCGCTGCTCTACCGGCAGTTTGTCGCCAATGAATGCCCGAAACGGTTCCATCGAGGCATTGAGCCCTGCGTCCAGCATCCACATCAGGCTGGCGGCCATCCACAGGGTTGAGGAATTAGGCATCAGGACCAGGGCTATGCTGCCAACAATGGCCCCTATCAGAAAATACGGCTTTCGCCGGCCCCACCGGGGCGACCAGGTCCGGTCGCTCATGGCGCCAATGATGGGCTGAATCAATAGACCGGTAATGGGGCCTGCCAGCCACAGCGCTGGGATCTCAGACTCGTTAGCGTTTAAATACCGGAATATGGGGCTCATGTTGGCCTGCTGAAGGCCGAAGCCGTATTGAATTCCGAAAAAACCAAAACTCATGTTCCAAATCTGCCAGAAACTCAGCCGAGGGAGAGCTGCGCGCGTTGATTGCTGAATCTTTTCGGTTTGCATTCGTGGGGCTGTTTTAATCAAATAGACATAGGCAATAATACGCAGTCGTTTGCAGGATACAGAGATTGTTTTGGCTTATTTTTTTGGAAAGGCGTATTTTTGAGCATGGTTCCAAAAAACTGCTTGCTGGTGGTATTAACCCTGATGGCTCTCTTGCTGTCGGTTAACAGCGCACTGGCAGCCATCTCTACTGACTCTACCGGATTCATGCGGGTACGGTCGGTGTTGCTTAAGGGAAATTACCGTACCCGCGACCGGATCGTGCTTCGCGAAATGAGCCTGCACGTTGGCGATACAATACAACTGTCGGCTTTGCCAGGTCGGTTGGCATGGGATCAACGTAATATCAACAATACCAATCTGTTTGTAACGGTGAGCGTAACGGCCGAGCAAACACCACCCTTGGATACCACCCAACTAACCGCACTCGACCTGACGGTTACCATGAAAGAGCGGTGGTATTTTGTGGCCTATCCTGTGTTTGACATTGCCGACCGAAACCTGAATGAGTGGTGGTATGACCGGGGCCATCAATTTAGCCGCACCATCTACGGCGGGCGGCTGAGTTACAAGAACGTAACGGGCACCAACGACCGCCTGCAGATAGAATATGTGCGGGGGTTTCTGAAAAAAACAGTTCTTTCCTACTCAAAACCGTATATCGACCGGGCACAGAAAACCGGCCTGCGCGTCGATCTGGGCTACCTCACCAACAACGAAATTCCTTACCGTACTCAAGCAGATAAGTGGCTGTATACGAAGTCTGAACAAATCCTTCGCGAACGGACCTACGCTGGACTGACTGTTACAAACCGACGGGGCCTGTATCATTACCATTCCGTTGAAGCTCGTTATACCCGCACGACCATTGCCGATACCATTGCCCGGCTTAACCCGGATTATTTCCTGAACAGCCAAACGCGCCAGCAGTATCTGACCCTTAGTTATGGGTATCGCTTCGACCGGCGCGACAACGTAGCCTACCCACTACAGGGAACGCTGTTTAGGGGTAGTGTTGGGCTTAATGGCCTGTTGCCCGCCGACGATTACCGTTTTTTTGAAATGACGGCGTCTGTTACACGCTACTGGCCATTAGGTGGGCGGTTCTACGGCGCGGGGAGCTTACGTGGACGGCTGTCCTGGCCCGAACGGCAACCTTACTTCAACCTGCGCGCCTTAGGCAGTTCGACTGACATGGTCAGGGGATACGAGCTCTATGTCATTGACGGCCAGCAATTTGGCATCTGGCGAAACAGCCTTAGGTATCAATTATTCAATACTGTCAGGCAACTGAACTGGCTGAAAGTCAGGCAATTCAATACGTTGCCTATTGCTGCCTACATTACGGCGTTTGGCGATGCCGGCTATGTCAAAAGTAACGTAGCGGGGCAGTACCAGAGTCAATTAGCCAACCGAATACTCATTGGCACCGGTATAAGCCTCGATCTTGTTACGTACTATAACTTAGTATTTCGGCTTAGTGGGACAGTTAACGGACAGGGCAAAACAGGTTTATTTTTTAATCTGGCCCAGGAACTCT
>JAQBNX010000602.1 GCA_028288385.1 Spirosoma sp. | reverse complement strand
CCCAGCAAGCCCAGCGTGCTCACGACCGGCTCAAAACCGACTTTTTACAGGCAGGTGGCTGGGTAACGACACTCAACCAGACGGGTGAACAGTGGGACTGGCCCAACGGATGGGCACCCCTGCAGTGGATGGTCTATCAAGGCCTGATAAATTATGGCTTCACCCAAACGGCCCAGGAGGGGCGCGATCGCTGGCTGTCCCTCAATGATAAAGTATTTAAGGCTACAGGCAAGATGATGGAGAAATATAACGTCGTCGATGCCGCCCTGACTACGGGCGGGGGTGAGTATACCAATCAGGATGGCTTTGGCTGGACAAACGGCGTGTACCTACAATTAATAGCCGATAAGGAAAAAAAACGTTGACGGTGGCCGTTTGTGAGGCATACGCAAAAAAGCCCCAATACTACGTGTTGACCGTTTTCAAAAGCAGTAGCCGTCCGTTCTGGCGACCGTTTGCTTGGTCTGGCAGCACTTTATCCGAATCAGATTGCAACTGGGTGGGCGTTCTGGTAGTTTAGTAGCTGACTATTACTTTTCTTGACCATGACACCGCTTCGCAAACATGCTGTTCTCAGACGCGTAAAAGACATTACGCTAAGCTCCACGCTCAGTCTGGCCCTGCTTACCGGCACGGCAATGCTGCAAAGCTGCGGCAATAATGGGTCGGATGAGGCCGAACGTACTGAAACCAGCTTTGGCAAAGGCGTTCGGACGTATATCACCGAAACCGCCCCCGGCAATTTTAAAATTACCGACGAAGTACCCGCTCAGCCAGGTCAGGCCGGAGCCATTGTTAGTTACGCCGACGGGCATCGCGATACGCTCAGTGTCGAGGCAGCCAAACGACTCGTAGATACGGATGAGTCGACCCGCAATTATAACCAGAATCCAGCGGCTTATGGGTCCATGCATCACAACGGTCTGGCAAACGTCCTGCTATGGGGCAGCCTGGGTTATATGCTTGGACGTAATAATTCAAGCCAGTATTACAATGACCGGCAGCGCTACGGTTCGGGCGTTTATGCTAACCAAAATTTGTATCAGCGCTCAACGCAGCTTGGCGACAACATTCGCTCCTCCCGCGTAACCCGCACGGTTCGCCCTTCCGGTGGACGTAGTGGCTTCTTTGGCGGGGGCCGTAGTCGGGGATTTTCGGGTTAGCCAGGCTCTATGGCTAGCTAACTGTTATCTATTTGTTAATTACCCAATTACCCTAACCCATTGCCTAGCCCTTCGGCCTATTTTTCGTACCTTTAACCCATGAATCGGGAACAGAATCTGAAGCGGCTACGGGAGGAGACAGTTGATATATGCATTATTGGGGCTGGAGCCAGCGGAGCAGGAGCCGCTTTAGACGCAGCTTTGCGTGGGTATCGGGTTGCACTCATTGACCGGGGCGACATCTCCGGTGAGACTTCGTCGCGCTCAACTAAACTCATTCATGGTGGTGTTCGTTACCTGGAGCAGGCTATCAAAAAGTTTGATCTGGCTCAGCTTAAGCAGGTTCGGCACGGCCTGGCCGAACGACGAACGGTACTACGCAACGCTCCTCACCTGGCTCATCCGCTGCCCTTGCTGACACCCGTATTCAGCGCTATCGAAGGATTATACATTACTATTGGCCTAACACTTTATGATCTCATTGCCGGGCAGGATTCGCTCCCGAAAGGCCGCTGGTTAAACAAAGCACAGGCGCTTTTGAAAATGCCATCGCTTACGCCCCGCATGCACAGCGCAGTACTCTACTACGACGGTCAATTGAACGATGCCCGCTATGCACTGGCCCTAGCTCATTCGGCCGACGAAGCCGGAGCCTCCGTTGCCAATTACGTTGCCATAACGGGCTTTGAGAGGCATAACGGACGCATAGAAACGGCCATGGCACGAGACGAACTCACGGGAGAAACCTTCTCAATCCGAGCCAGATTGTTTCTGAACTGTACGGGTCCCTATGCCGATGCTATTCGGCTGATGGCCAACCCAGAACTCGAACAGCGCATTCGGCCCAGTAAGGGCGTCCACATTGTGTTGCCCCGCGAAACACTGCAAAGTGATTGCGCCATGCTAATTCCTAAAACTGACGACGGGCGCGTAGTATTTGCCATTCCGTTTGGTGATAAAGTATTTGTTGGCACCACCGATGATGATTATACCGATCTGAACCGGGAGCCGGTACTGGAGCCTCAGGAAATTACGTACCTGCTCGATACGTTACGTCCCTACCTGGCTAAAACGCCCGACAAAGCCGATGTTCAGGCGGGGTTTGGCGGCATCCGGCCCTTGATTGTCAGCAGCCGCGCCGATACCAAAACCCTCCTGCGCGACCACGAAGTTGAGTACGACGCCAAATCAAATCTGGTGAGTTTGCTGGGCGGCAAATGGACAACGTACCGGCTGATGGCTCAGGACGTCATTGATCGGGCCGGTGAATTACTGGGTAAATCAGCCAGTAGTACTACCGAAAACCATTATTTAGTTGGGGGCGAACAGTACCGGTTTGAAGACTGGCAAAAGCTGCAAAGTCAGTATGGGTTACCCGCCGATGTTTGTCAGCACCTGATGAAGACCTATGGCAATCGGGCCGAACGGGTAGCTAAACTGACGCAAGAAGGACCTCATTTCGCCCAAAAACTAACGGACAGCCTTCCTTTCCTGAACGCCGAAGTTATGTATCAGGTACGGGAGGAAATGGCTGTGAGGCCCCGAGACGTCTTGGCCCGACGGTGGCGGCTTGAACTTTCCGACTGGCAGCTAAGCGCAAGCCTCACACCAAAGGTGGTTGAGCTGATGGCCACTGAACTAGGGTGGACAGATACCGTCTGCGGTGAACAGATAGCATCTTACCAGTCGTTGCTGGCGTCGTTTGCTTATCAGGCGGGCCTGTCGAACAGACAGGAGAAATTGGCACGGGCCTGAGCCATTATACGCGCTAAAAAAGCAATTGTCTGATTACTAGCCTAATCGTTACCGCTTTACTGGTTGATGCTGCATCAGATCGTTAATAATCTTCTCAACTTGTGGCACAGGCATTTTTACAACCATATACTGATGCCCTTTGCCTGCCGGATCCCAGCCATTAGAACCGTCAGGGTTCATCGTTAGCCGACCTGATTTTACTGTGTAATAGGGCTCATAGCCTTTGATACCCACCAACACGGCCGTCTGGTCCCAGCTCATACGCCCTCCGGCATCTTCTTTCGCTTTAGCCAGACTAATGGTAAAAACATCTTTCACCGGACTATTTCGTATCCGAGTGTTTAGGGTCAATGGCAACCCGCTGTGAATCTGTTCGCCAATCTCGAAACCACTTAGCAAAACGGGTGTGGGCCAGTTAGCAAACACCACATTGGAGGCAGGGATATCTTTGTAAACGTTAAATTCTTTACCACTCGGGAATTTTCCTGCCATACTGACCAATTGCTTTACTTTGTTAGCCACTAACTCTTTGCCGGATAAGGATGAATACTGATCTGCACGGGAAGTGAGCAGATTAGCCAGATTGGTCATAAACCCAACGGATATAATTGTTACGCTGTGGTCGGGCTGTTTGGCCAGTAGCTGACGGTATAGCGCAACGGCGTCGGGAACGTCGGCATTGCTGCGAATGGAATGGGGGTAGCGGGCCGTAATGGTATCAGACCAGTGCTGGTTGTCTTTATCGGTGATGGCTTTGCCTGTTGGAACACCAATAGGCAGGTTGGGTCGACGGAAATAGGTGTTTAATACGCTTAACACGGCCGTGACTTTTGGATATTTTGTGCTGGCAATGGTGGCCAGAATCTGGGCCTGTCCACTGTCGGCCAGGGCGTGAAGTATAGCAATGGCACCAACATCGTCGTAGTCGGGTCCCATATCGGTATCGAAAATCACCGAAACCGGTTGGCGTTTCGGAGCCAACTGACCCATCGACTGACCGACCGTCAGCGTTAGCAACAGTCCAAACAAAATAAGTGGAGAGTAGGTCATAAAGAAGATTGTTTTGTACAAAGAAAGCAATTTGCCCGTACCATCTCCCCTTAATCCATTTTTCAGTATTCCTCATTCAACCATCAACTCGTATGCTTCTAAAGCCCCTCCCCATAACACCCGATGCCCAACTGCGCAATCTCGGCTGGGACTGGATGCTCGGCCAGGATACCATGCCCTACCTGACCAACGAAGTCGTAAGCGTAACGTCGGCTGAAGCAGACGCTTATTACGAAGCAGCCAATGAACTGTTCGACATGTTTGTAGCAGCCGGGCAACACGTAGTAGACCATAACCGCTTCGCCGAACTCGGCATTCCCGACAACCTTGTCGACCTGATTAAATTTTCGTGGGACGACGACCGAAACATCCATCTTTACGGCCGCTTCGACCTGGCGGGCGGTATCGACGGCAGGCCCATAAAACTCATTGAGTTCAACGCCGACACCGCTACCTGTCTACCCGAAACAGCCATCGTGCAGTATGCCCATCTGCGTGCCAACGGCCGCGACGAGAGCCAGCAGTTCAACACGCTGTTTGAAACGCTGACGAGTCAGTTTGAAGAACTACTGGCCCAACATCCCGACTTACAACCAACGCTGCTCTTGTCGGCCATGCGCGACGTTCCAGAAGACGACGCCAACGTAGCCCTCATTGGCGAAGCAGCACGGGAAGCTGGGTTTGAAATAGAGTTTGACTTCGTAGACAGCGTAGAATTTTCTGCCGAAGAGGGTATATTCTGGCAAAACCCAAAGAATGGCCAGTTCGAGAAATTGGACTTCTGGTTTAAGCTCATTCCCTGGGAAACCATTGCCGAAGCTGAACCGGAGCTGACCAATATTTTAACCCAAGTTATAAAAAAGCGGCTGGCCATCGTGCTTAATCCAGCTTATACGCTGCTATTTCAGTCGAAATATATTCTAAAGATTCTCTGGGAGCTATACCCAGATCATCCGCTTCTGCTGGAAACAGGTACTAAGCCATTAGCTGGCAAAGCCTGTGTGGAGAAGGTCTTGTTCGGACGCGAGGGTTCTAATGTTCGCATTCTAAATGCTGATGGCAGCGAGCGGCAGGCCGTTGCGGGTGAATATGGTGATTACCCCAGGATATACCAGGAATACGTCGCTTTCCCAACGGATTCTGCCGGGTATACATACCAGGCAGGGGTGTTCTATGCGGGCGATGCCTGCGGACTGGGTTTTCGACGAGGAGGACTGATCTTAGATAACAGTGCTGGATTTGTAGGACACGTAGTTGAATAGAGACACCCATAAATAAGACAGGGAAAGGCTGGCTCAACACAGTTATAATAATTTTTACCTGTGTTGAGCCAGCCTTTCCCTGTCTTATTTATGGGCTGACTTTTATTTGCCTGCCCCTTTGGTTTCCTTATGAAGCCTCCGACGTTCTTCTTTTCTAGCCCGTTGTTCGGGTGTCATAGTATTTAAGCGGGCCTGCCGTTGGGCCTGATGCGTCTGTTTAAATGCTTTACGTTCGGTAGGCGTCATGCCTGCCAACTTAGCTTTGTGATCCACTTTGTGGTCTGTTTGATCCTCGGGCGTCAGTGGGATTTTGGCTTTATGCACATGAGGCTGACTTTGGGCATAAGCCCCAACCGACAAGAACAAGGCCATTATGGCAAATAAACTCAATTTTGTCTTCATATAATTTGCTGTTCTTTACCTGTTGGATACGTTTACTATCCAGAAGTTTAGTTAGTAAGTCGCATCGTTTAAGACGGGAGTGCCGGTAGGTATTTGAATGCAGCCAGTATGACGTACTCCCGTTTCCTTTTTTATGAGCAACCTTAGTCTCTACCTTCAGGCCTTTTTATACATCGCAGCAGGCACAAATCACTTTATCAACCCGAGGCCATATCTGACCATGATGCCCCCCTATATTCCGGCTCATTCGGCAATGGTCATCGTGAGCGGGATAGCCGAAATTGTGCTTGGTTTAGGTTTATTATTTCCCGCAACACGTTCCATTTCGGCCTGGGGTCTGGTATTACTTTTAATCGCCGTTTTCCCCGCGAATGTCTTCATGGCCGTCTCGAACCGATTTCGCAAAATACCGACCTGGTTGCGTTGGGCGCGGTTGCCACTTCAGGGTCTGCTGATCTGGTGGGCGTATCGGTATACATAGCGAGAAGGGAGGCTTCCATCTGTCTGGGCGTTTAATTGATGATAATTTCGTGTTTGCCACAACGACCTATAGAGAACAGAAAATAAATGATAAAAACACAAAATATGATTAAACGTTTTGTTGCTGAAACGAATCTATAGAAGGTAAGCAAACGTAAGTACAACAACCCCTTTCAATAAGATAACGAGTATAAATTTTTAGTCCCTGCCTGAAAATGAGCCATACCGACTAATATTTTTTGCAACAACTACCCTTTGGCAGATTTATTGCTTGTCTATTTGCAATTGAGTCAATAATTTCCTTATTTTTATACCCGCATTACCAAGTTTTATAAAATCTTAACTCCAACGCACACTATCGGAACACACCTCTACGTTACCTAATTGTCTTACTGAAAATGGAAAAAGCCCAGGTAAACGACAGTGAGTTGATTTCCCTGTATATCCGTGGTAATGAGAAAGCGTTTGCAAAATTAGTGCAGCGGCATAAATCGAAGCTTTACACCACCATTTACCTGATCGTAAAAGATCAATACGTGGCGGAAGACTTAATGCAGGACACGTTTATTAAAGCCGTGGACACTATTAAGTCGGGTAAATACAACGAGGAAGGCAAATTTCTCCCCTGGATTATTCGGATCGCCCACAACTTGGCAATTGACTATTTCCGAAAAGATAAACGCTACCCCAGTGTGGTGTTTGAAGACGGAAGCAGTGTGTTCAATACGCTTGAGTTCGCGGAGGATTCGGTTGAGTCACTCCAGATTCGGCAGGAAACACACGAGCATTTGCGCGAGTTGATCCAGCGGTTGCCGGAGCAACAGCGACAGGTGCTCATCATGCGGCACTACGAGGAAATGAGTTTCCAGGAGATTGCCGATGCGACCGGCGTCAGCATTAACACGGCTTTGGGACGTATGCGTTACGCTTTAATAAATTTGCGTAAACAATTAAGCAAACGTGCGCCGAGTTATGACAAAAACATTTACCCAAGATGATGTAGTCCGGTACGTCTATGAGGAGACCTCGCCCGAGGAAAATCTGCTCATTGAAGACGCTATGATGTCAGAGCCGGAACTGATGACGTTCTTCCTCGAAGCCCTCGAACTGCGGGCTTTGATGAACAAAATTGAACGCCAGCCCCGAGTCAGTACGGTGCAGACCATTCTGAATTATTCAAAAAACCATCCTGCAAATCCACCCGTCCGTTTACGACATTCGTAGCCGATAGGTGTGATTTGTGCCTATTGCACGTAGTCGGCCCAAGACTTTAAGTCTTCGGCCGACTAAGTGTGTATTACGCTTATGCTCAAAAAAGAACGCTTTCAACGGTTTCTTAACTACTTCACGCAACATTACCCGGAGCCAAAAACAGAACTGGCATTCGGCAATCCGTACGAATTGCTGGTAGCCGTTATTCTGTCAGCCCAATGCACTGATAAGCGCATAAATCAGATTACGCCTGACCTGTTTGCCCGTTTTCCTGAACCAGAATCGCTGGCAGCGGCTTCGGTTGACGAAGTATTTACGTATATCCGCAGTGTATCTTACCCCAACAATAAGGCAAAGCACTTGGTGGGGATGGCGAAGGCGCTGATGGAACAATTCGGGGGCGAGATACCGGCTACAGTTGAGGCTTTGCAAACGCTGCCAGGTGTAGGTCGTAAAACGGCCCACGTAATTTTATCGGTGGTCTACAACCAACCAACCATGGCCGTTGATACACACGTGTTTCGTGTGTCGCACCGACTGGGGCTGGCTCCCCTCACAGCTACAACGCCATTAGCCGTTGAGAAAGCCCTTATGGCTCATGTTCCTAAACAGTACGTACCAAAAGCGCACCACTGGCTCATCCTGCATGGTCGCTACGTATGCGTAGCCCGTACGCCAAAGTGCGAAATATGCGCCTTACGGGATTTTTGCAAGTATTATGAAAAACGACAGTTAGCGTCGCTGTCAATTAGTACTTGACGCGCGTGTATCGCTTGCACCAAATGGGCAAATTGCTTTGCTATGCCTGGCTGATAGTTAACAAACTGACGCCTTATTTTAAAATTGCTCGGTGCCTGCAAAGAAAAAACTGCCTTCAATCTGCGCATTTTCATCAGAATCGGAGCCATGGATAGCATTGGCTTCAATTGACTTGGCATACAGTTTACGAATGGTACCTTCCTCGGCCTGAGCCGGATTGGTAGCACCGATTAGTTTCCGAAAATCAGCCACAGCATTGTCTTTTTCCAGAATCATTGGTACAATTGAGCCTGAGGACATGTAAGTGCGCAAATCATTATAGAAAGGGCGCTCGCGGTGAACAGCATAAAACTGACCAGCCCGCTCTGGTGTTAGTTGCGTCTTTTTGATCGATACGATGCGAAATCCCGCTTCTTCGATTTGTTTAATGATTGCGCCCGTATGCCCGGCCTCTACGGCATCGGGCTTAATCATAGTGAATGTTTGGTTTGTAGCCATTCTAAGTAAATATATCCAGATTTAATTCGCTCAATCCAGAGCGGCTCCTTTCGAGCGGGCGCAAAGGTAATGACTTTCAATCAATGTCGCGCTCCGTGTCCTCATCGGTCTTATCCGAAATATTCGTACTTTTGAGTTTTGATTAAGGCTAGGGCCGCTTGAGTATGCAAGACATTGACGCAATTAGCGCAGTTATTGGGCAACCGCCTAACGGCCCCGCCCAGTCTGTGCTGATTACAACCCATCAGAACCCTGATGCCGACGCATTGGGGTCATCGCTGGGGCTGGCGGGCTACCTTCGCAAAAAAGGTCACCGCGTTACGGTTGTAACGCCAACAGACTACCCGCAAAACCTGCACTGGATGGCGGGAAACGATGATGTAATCGCTTTTGATGAGAAAGTGCGCGTATCCGTAAGCCAGTTGATGGAAGAAGCAGACCTGATCTTTTGTCTTGATTTTTCGGCACTCGACCGAATAAAGGAACTGGCCCCGATGGTGCGCCTGTCCCGTGCCCGCAAAATCATGATCGACCACCACCTTGAACCGGAGTCGTTCGCTGACATGGTCCTTTGGGATCCAACGGCGGCTGCCACAGCAGAACTGGTGTTTCGACTCATTGGGCAACTCGGCGATAAAAATCTGGTCGATGTGCCCATTGCCGAGTGTTTGTATGCAGGCCTGATGACCGACACGGGTTCGTTTCGCCACTCGAACACCACCGGCAATGTACACCGCATGGCCGCTGAATTACTGGATCTTAAAATTGACGTCAGCAACATCCACCGACGTATTTTCGAT
>JAQBNX010000581.1 GCA_028288385.1 Spirosoma sp. | reverse complement strand
CTTGTTACGCAGCCAGTTTTTTACGTCCATCTCACGGATGTACATATACTCGAAGCCGATGTTGCCCGCGTAAATTTTGCGCAGCGACTCCATAATGGTACGTAGCGTAGCGGGGCCAATTCCCAGCAGTTTACCCGACTCGAACGTAGTGTCGAGATCGGCTTCTGTCAGGGCATAATCGGGCAGATCCACGCGGGGCTGCCGGTCCTTACGTGCTTTGAGCGGGTTTGTTTTGGCCAGCAAATGGCCACGCGACCGGTATGCCTTAATCAGGCTGGCAACCGAGACTTCTTTTTCCGCGTGGCTGGCATCGACCGGCTTAACGGCCTGCCCGTTCGTTTTGGCCGCGACACCGTTGGCAGTAGTGCCATTGGTAGCAGCGGTATTTGTTTTGCTGCCGTTGGCGGTTTCGCCGTAGGTCAACGAGAACTCGAATCCTTTGAAAAATTGCCGCCAGCTTTCGTCAACTAATTGAGGGTCTTGCTTATAAGACTGATACAATTGATCTACGTATGCTGCGTCGGAATTGGCGATGTATGAAAACTGGTCCATGACGGGGGCGCGTCGTTGTTTTGACTCGCAAAGGTAGCGTATCGGCTAAACACTTAACCGTAAAAATTATGGTTTTTATCCTACTATCCCTTGGTAACGACATCGTTATTAAAGACAACAGTATTAGGGCCGATTTGGTTGGCCCGCCAGGTTGGGGCTTAGCAGTAACCGCTTTAGGTCCTCTATCAATTGAGTCGATATACTGGGGGCAGACTACGCCGTAGTCTGCAACGTTTAGCAAGATGACAGCGTAAAGAAGCGTATAATAACAACCTGAATTCATTCGATGACACGGTTTGAGTTTCTGAAATCGCTAGGCTTCACGGGGGCGGCTTTGATGACCGCCATGACCTCCTGCGTTCATGAGGGAGACACGGTAGTGGATGCGTTAACGCTGTCGGCGCCACAAAGCAGCACGGTCACGGCCCCTATATCCAATACAACTACACCGGTTTCGGCCACCACCACAGCCGTTTCGAGCACAACGGGCAACGGGACGGATCTGAGTACCATTAAAACCCGCCTTTTAACCATTGACCTGAGCAATTCAGCAGCGGCTGCGCTGAAAACCGTTGGCGGGTATGTAGCACAAAGTGGCTTTGTGGTTGCGCAGGTTAGTCAGGGCGTGTATGTGGCCGTTACGCAAACGTGCAGTCATGAGCCGAAGAAGAACGTTATTTTCAATAAAACAGAGTTCTACTGCACTGTCCACGGGGCCCGGTTCGACCTGACCGGTAAAGGAAAAAACAGCTTTGGTAGCCGGGGCATTGCCGTTTATAAGACGGCTACCGACGGAAAAACACTCGTTGTCTACAGTTAGTCATCCAGTGTTCCTGGTCATTAACGAATTAACCGCTTATCCTATGAAACTCCTGCTTCTATCATTTCTTATTTACATCGCTGCAGCGGCTCCCGGCTGGCAACTCAATTTTGACCAAGCTAAAGCAGAGGCTCAGCAAAGCCATAAACTGATCCTGTTAAATTTTTCTGGTTCAGATTGGTGCGGGCCGTGCATCAAACTCAAAAAAGACGTTTTTGAATCGCCAGAATTTCAGGCCTTTGCGGCCGATCATATTGTGCTGGTACGTGCCGATTTCCCCCGGTTGGCCAAAAACCAGCTCGACGCCCGGCAAACTGCCCATAACGAAGCCCTGGCAGAAATCTACAACAAACAGGGCAAGTTTCCTTTCACAGTGCTGCTCGATGCCAGCGGACGGGTGTTGCAGGAGTGGGATGGCTACCCAAAGTCCCTCACGCCCGCATCCTTTGTGGCGGCTATCCAAAAAATACCCACCCCCAAATGAGCGGGCCTACTGGCATTCAGCAGCGGGTGCAACGGCTCATGGGCAACCGTTTTGAGGTTAGCGTAGTGAGCGATAACGCCGACTGGGCCAATGCCCGTATCGACGACGCCATTGCCGAGATCAGCCGCATCGAACGCCTGCTCACGACCTTCGACAGCCAGAGCCAGACCAATCAAATCAACGCGAACGCCGGAATCCGTCCGGTACGGGTTGACCCGGGGGTATTCGCGTTGGTACAGCGATCCATTCGGTTATCGGAACTGACGCAGGGGGCCTTCGACATTACGTATGGCTCCATAGACAAACGGCTCTGGAATTTCGACACCACGATGACCTCGCTCCCCGACCCCAAAACGGCCCGCCGTCTGGTCCGGCTGATTAACTATCAAAACGTAGTCCTCAACGCGGATGCATGCAGTGTGTTTCTGAAGGAAAAAGGAATGCGAATTGGCTTTGGCGGTATTGGCAAGGGCTATGCGGCTGAGCAGGCGAAACGCCTATTGCAGAGCCTCGGCGTTAAAAGCGGTATTGTCAATGCTGCCGGTGACCTGACAACGTGGGGCATGCAACCGAATGGCCAACCGTGGACCATTGGCATTGCCGACCCTAATGCGACCCGCCAAACGGCCGCCGGGCGGGCTTTTTCCTACGTAGCCATCAGCAACATGGCCGTGGCCACGTCGGGTAGTTATGAAAAATTTGCCCTGATCGATGGCAGGCGTTATTCGCATACCATCGACCCGAAAACAGGCTATCCCGTTTCGGGCATTAAAAGCGTAACGATTATTGCGCCGAACGCCGAATTAGCCGATGCCCTGGCTACACCCATTATGGTTATGGGCACACGCGTTGGGCTGGACCTCATCGATCAGATGCATCAGATAGCCTGTATCATTATTGACGATGACGACCGGCTGCATACATCTGCCAACGTTCGGCTTTCCGCACCCGCTTTGGCCTGACCGAATGGCCAGTTTGATTATAACCTAAGCATGAAAAAACGAATCAGAACCCTCTCTGTCACTGCTCTGTCTATTACCCTGCCTATCCTGGGCTTGTCGGCCTGTGTATCGGTCAAAGAGTATCAGAAAAGCCGGATCAACGACGCCGATATGGAACTGTCGGCCCGCAAATCAGAGAAGTTTGAACAGAACTTTTACCTCTACCGCGAAGGAGCGGCTGGTGCCAATGGTGGTAAAAGTGGTGGTGGCTGCGGCTGCAATTAAGCAAACAAACGAATGAAAAAAATCTGCATGTCCGTTGGTTTGCTGCTCAGCCTGTGGCGGGCTGGCTACGCTCAGCAGGAGAAGACCTCCTATGAGACGCGTAAACTCAAGGTCAAAGAAGTAAACTTAGTATCCAGTTACTACCAGCAGGATGGCAACAAGTCGGCTGTTACGGGCGGCATCGGTACGGAAAAGCTATCCGATTATGCCCAATCGATTGACCTGGTACTCAAAGCCACCGACCAACGACACCGCCAGCACACACTGGCCTTCGATCTAAACATTGATCATTACACCTCAGCCTCGTCTGACCGAATAGACCCATTGACGGTTTCATCGGCTTCACGGAGTGATACGCATATTTACCCGTCGATTACCTGGAACATTCATGACGACGTAACGCGCACAACGCGGGGCATTTCGTTTTCCTACTCCACCGAGTATGATTACAAGTCGTATGGTGTTAACCTCAATTTTGTAAAAGCCTCGGCAGGTAACAACCGGGAGATTAGTTTGAAAGCGGGTGCCTTTTTTGACACCTGGTCGGTCATTCTACCACCCGAACTCCGGCCCGAAGGATACGGGTCTGGCGCGGAAGGCGACCGGGACCCAATTGCATATAAACCCCGAAACTCGTATAGTGCCGGTTTGTCCTTATCGCAGGTTATCAATAAACGGCTACAGGTACTTCTAACGGTTGAACCGGCGTTTCAGCAGGGGCTGCTCAGCACGCCGTTTCACCGGATGTATTTTAAAGACGGCTCTGAAACGGTTGAACGATTGCCGGGTAGCCGCCTGAAACTGCCAATTGGTTTTCGACTGCATTATTTTCTGGGTGACCACGTCGTGCTGCGAACGTTTTACCGCTACTACATCGACGACTGGGGCATGCAGGCCCACACAATCAACGTTGAAACGCCGGTTAAGCTAAGTTCGTTTGCCTCCATCAGTCCCTTTTACCGGTATAGTCATCAAACGGCGGTGCGTTATTTTGCGGCCTATGGTCAGCACGCACCCACCGACCGCTACTATACCAGCGACTATGACATCTCGGGGTTCAACAGCCAGTTTGTGGGTGCTGGCCTTCGGCTGGCCCCACCGGGTGGTGTTTTAGGCGTTGGGCATTGGCAAAGTGCGGAACTGCGCTACGGTCACTACGTTCGTACGACGGGCATGGTGGCCAACAGCCTGACCCTGCTGGTCAAGCTGAAATAAAACAACTCTTGGTAATAGATACGTAACGGCATACGTAGTACCTGACCACAGCTAAACGTATTGTCTACCCACTCGAGAAATGCCGTCCCATGTAGAGACGGCATTTTTGTTATCAGCGCATTAGGCCGTTGGTGCTTATATTTGGTTCTCCATTCCGCCGTTAACGCCAATCATGAACGTTGGAACCCCCATGTCTTCTGCTTCACTATTCGCCCAACGCTGGCAACGGGCGTTAGGAGTCCGACCCGACGAAGCCCATACGGTTGGCTTGTTTTTTGTCCATAACTTTCTGCTGGGCGTCGGCACCATTCTGGTCTACGTAGCGGCAAACGCTATCTTACTCGAAAACCATCCCGAAACCAATTTGCCCGTTGCCTATGTCCTGTCGGC
>JAQBNX010000554.1 GCA_028288385.1 Spirosoma sp. | reverse complement strand
CAATCCAGATGAACTCCGCCGGGCCAGGCTTCAGCATCTGGAATCCATCATTGAAACGCTGCCGTGGGTTGCCACAATCGATAAATTTCAGCACTGGGTATACGAAAATACTTCCGGTCATCACTCGGGGTCGTCATCAGCGGCTGCGGTTGCTGAACGGCGCGAGAACTGGCTGCGTATCTACGATCAGTTTGCCGATAACGTAACGGACTGGAGCAAGGTGGCTTACTACAAAGAGTATTTGTGGCAGAAGCAACTGCACTTATACGAAGTGCCGTTTTACTACATCGAATACGGCATTGCACAATTGGGGGCTATTGGCGTTTGGCGCAACTACCGGCGCAATCCGCAGGCTGGTCTGGCGGGTTACAAAGCAGCATTACAGTTAGGCTACAAAGCACCCATTCGCGAGATTTATGCAGCAGCAGGCGTACCATTCGACTTTTCGCGCGAATACATTAGCGAGTTAATGGGTTTCGTTACAGATGAAATAAAGGCGCTGACTGGATTTTAAGTACCTGGAATCTGCGGTAGGAATAGCGCTCATTAAAAAAACTAATGGGCAACGACTGACCACTACTGTCTATTGACTAATTTTGCCGAATCAATTTAGGAGCAAGTGATTATGAAAGGTTCATGGAGTGGAGGAATAGCCATCGTGGCGATGCTGTCGCTGGCATCCTGCGACTATCAGAAATATAATACCATACGGCAGGCCGATCCGCGCGGAGGTGATTACAGCCCCACATACCGGGCGGGTGATCCTGAGGTGTATGGAAAAGGAAAAGATTCAGCGGCTGTTCAGTCGACGTATCAGTACGCACCCAATCCGGCCTTGGAGCAGCGGACTCAAAAAATCCGGGAAAAACTGTTTGGGACCGGCACGATTGGTGAAGGCGCGTAGTCAGGAAGAAAACTGGCAGGAAAGCGGTGAAGCGATGGTCAGCACGCGTTTCACCGCTTTTTCGCGTTCGGTTGATTAATAGCGGAGCCCACGCAAAGCCTACTCTATTTTGCATCTGGTTGCCATCTACCCAGTAATACAAAGCATACTGCTAGTCCCTCTGGCAGGCAATGGTCTTCACTTTTATCTATGTCACAGAGCCTGTAAAGAGAAATATCTGCCTGTTTTCTGCTGGGATACGTACAATTTCGGCAATACGAATGTAACCTGGTGGCTCTCCAGAGGAATCGAAAACCTACTTATTGAAAATAAATAATCCTTATAATCCAAAAATCTAGTAGGCGTAGTAAACTCTGATTGATCTGAGAGGAGTTCAGACTACTTGGTGCTTTTGCTTCTCGGTATTGGATGTAATAGATTTGCGGTTTGAAAAGCCAATAAATATGAATATTGCACTGGTTACCGGTTCAGCCGGCTTGATTGGCAGCGAAGCCGTCGCGTTTTTCGCTGACAAATTCGACCTCATCGTTGGCATTGACAACAATATGCGGCAGTACTTCTTCGGAGCGGATGGCTCAACGGAGTGGAATCGCAACCGCTTAACTGATGAATACGCTAACTACCAGCACCGTCCGGCTGACATTCGGGAGGTATCGCAACTGGAAACGATATTTCAGGAATTTGGTACTGACATCAAACTGGTGCTGCACACAGCCGCACAGCCTTCTCATGACTGGGCCGCCCGCGAACCGTTCACTGACTTCGGCGTGAATGCCGTTGGCACCTTGAACATGCTCGAAATGACCCGCCTGCACGCGCCCGAAGCGGTGTTTATTTTCACCTCAACAAACAAGGTGTATGGCGACAACCCGAATTTCCTGCCGTTGATTGAAACAGAAACGCGCTGGGAAATTGACCAGAATCATCCGTACTTCAAAGACGGGATCGACGAGTTTATGAGTCTCGACCATACGAAGCACTCCGTTTTTGGTGCTTCTAAGGTGGCTGCCGACATTATGGTGCAGGAATACGGACGGTACTTTGGCATGAAAACAGGCGTTTTTCGGGGCGGATGTCTGACGGGCCCAAACCACTCCGGGGCTCAGTTGCACGGTTTCCTATCTTATTTAATGAAATGCGCCATCACGGGTAATCAATACACCATCTTTGGCTACAAAGGCAAGCAGGTGCGCGATAATATCCATAGCTGGGATCTGGTGAACATGTTCTGGCATTTTTATCAGAATCCGCGGGCGGGTGAGGTGTACAACGCCGGTGGCGGTCGCTACGCGAACTGCTCCATGCTGGAAGCCATTAAGCTATGCGAAGAAATTTCGGGCAACAAAATGAATTACCAGTACTCGGAAACCAACCGTAGTGGTGACCATATCTGGTATATCTCCAACCTGAACAAATTCAAGGAACACTACCCCGGCTGGGACTGGACCTACGACCTGAAGGAAACGATGGTTCAGATTCACGATAGCATGGCTGCCCGGTTGGCACTTAGTTAACCGTGACGCGGGACAAAGCAGGCATAAGAAATACAGTACGGCTTGCTGTTTCCTTTTATTTCAATGAACGATGCTTCAGTTTAACACGGCACCAAGCTGGTATTGGCTTGGTGTCTTTTTTCTGTTTATTGGGGTAGTTTGGCTGTCTGTCCGCTGGCGCACCAACAACCGTCTGCTGTTCGGCTTGGGTTTAGGCTTGCTTGTGCTTATGCGGCTGCCATTGCTTCTGGTTAATATAGAACTGAATCCTGATGAAAGCCAGTTGCTCTCTCAGGCCCTTACGTTGCTGTATCATCCTGTTTACTGGAAATCGGTGGATGGTGCCACTATGGGGCCCCTCAGTTGTTATTTTGCAGCAATTCCGGGGCATCTGGGCTTACCCCTCACCTATTCTTCGCTTCGGGTTATGGCGCTTTTGTGCTTGGTCGTAAGCATGGTAAGCACGTATTTTTCAATTGAGAACTTTTTCGGTGGTCGGGTGGCCCAACTGGCCTTGGTGCCAAGCCTGGCTTTTTTTGCCTTTACTACCCAGATAGATTACGTCCACGCTACCAATGAGCAGCTTTCCCTGGCGCTGATTGGTCTGGCCACCTGGCAATATTCGCGTATGTGGGCACGGCAGACGTTTACCTCAGTAGGTAATCTGTTTTGGCTGGGCTTTGTGAGCAGCCTGGTTCCTTTTGCCAAATTACAGGGTACGCCAACCGTGTTGGTGCTGGTAGTTTTCGCCTTCATTGGGTTGATTCGTCAGTATTCACAAACGAACTCAGTTGAGTTCTGGCGGGCCCTGGCGGGTCTGTTCATGGGTGGACTTTTGTTTCCGGCGCTGGTGGTTGGGTTAACGCTGTATTTTGGCGTCTTCATCGATCTCATTCAATTTTACATTATTGGAAATTTTGCTTACAGCAATGAGGGAGGCTTTGCCCAAAGCATGGTCCATTTCCCCACATTTTTGAGTAAAACGACTGATTTTGCCGGTTTTTTGCTGCCAACGGCTGGGCTAGTGGTAGCCTGGTCTCTATGGTCCAGATCGTTCAGATCGCAAGGGGGTCTGTTAAAGCTTATTCTCGCTTTGCTGGTAGCCAGTGGTTATGCGGTTATTAAGCCGGGTAACGAGTTTACGCATTATCTCCTTTACTTAATATTGCCCATTACGCTCTTAAATGCCTGGTTAATTGCCAATTTGCCAGCATCTATGACGGCTAGTATTGGGGCTGCCGCTTGCTGGATACTGCTCGTGTTGCTACCTTCTAGCTTCAAAATACCGTGGCATATCAATCTGCTTCGGCATCAGCCTGTCGACGGAAACCGAATTGAACGGTATGCCCGGATACCACTTCGACTCTCGTCCACTGCTCAGGCGGTGTTGAAACTGGCCCAACCCGGCGAAGACCTGGTAGTATGGGGCTGGGCGCCCCGGTACAACGTAGAGACTCAAATGCCCCAGGGCGTGAGCGATAACCATACCATACGTTGCGTTATGGGTACTGACAGCAGCCAGCGTATTCACCGGGCGCGTTACCTACGTAATATTCAGGCATCGCGTCCTCCCGTCTTTTTAGATGCCGTGGGCCCAAATTCGACCTGGCTCAATGATCGTAGCGCGTATGGCTACGAAAATTTTCCAGAATTGAAACAATTCATTGACCAGCATTACCAATATGTAGGCGATATCGCTCATACGCGGTTGTACGCGCGTCTTGATCGTCTTAAATCATTGCCTCTAACGTCTGATACGCATGTGGACCAAAAAAGGACTCATTTATAAACCTGACGGCTCTAAGCCATTCAGTCGTACCCACGCGCAGGTGCCTTTCGGTTTCCCGATGGGCGACAAACTGCGCGTTTATTTTGCCACCCGAGACGAGAACATCTCTTCCGCTACGTCGTTTGTTGAACTTGATCCAAACAACCTGTCGAAGGTGACGTACATTCACGATCGGCCCTGCCTCACCAAAGGGGAAGTAGGTATGTTTGATGAAACGGGAGCCATGCCGTCGTGGTTTATGACCGTTCCGGCTGAAGAAGGAGACGAAATCTGGCTTTACTACACAGGCTGGAACAAGAGCGAAACCGCCAGTTACCGTCTGGGTATCGGCCTGGCGGTTAGCCGGGACGGGGGCCTGACTTTTGAACGTAAGTTCACGGGTCCACTGCTCGACCGGTCCATTTATGACCAGGTATGGGTAGCCCAGCCCTGCGTGATGCGCGAAGAAAATGCTGATGGAACAATCCGTTGGCGGATGTGGTATCTGTCCTGCACCAAAATTGAAGTAATCAATGGCCATCCCGAGCCCTTCTATGATGTAAAATACGCCGAGTCGGGCGATGGCATTACGTGGCAGCGTACGGGTCACGTATGCGTGGGCTATGACGAGTTCACGGATGCTATAGGTCGCCCTACGGTCTACAAGGACGGCGATTTATATAAGATGTATTTCTCCTACCGCAACGCCACAAACTACCGCACCGACGTGCAGCGCAGTTACCGTATCGGTTACGCTGAATCGAAAGATGGTCTAACCTGGGAACGTAAAGACGAACTGGCAGGCATCGAACGGTCGGCAGATGGCTGGGACTCTATGATGATGGACTACTGCCACATTTTTTCGCATAACAATGAATGGATTATGTTTTATAACGGTAACGGTTTTGGCGCATCAGGATTTGGATATGCGACAAAATCAATGGATATTAAGTGAATTAACTTAATCAATTCCTAGTATTAAAATACTAAAGCGGTTACTACGTATAGTGACCGCTTTAGTATTTTAATACTAGGAAATTGTATGAAGCCATGAAATTAATCAGTTTATAGACTGATAGATGTTATTGATGGCCTTGTAATGGCACTGCACTTTTGCCT
>JAQBNX010000779.1 GCA_028288385.1 Spirosoma sp. | reverse complement strand
TGGGTCGAGACATAAGATACGGGCTTAACCCATGTTAAGGACGGACTTACTCACACTGGGTGCTCTTCATGGCAGTCAAATTAATCAGGAAGAAGATAAAATCGGACTGCGCTTCAAACGTAGTATGAACTGTAATATGTTGACTGTAAATCATTTATGTACCGGTAGAATTTGTTGTATAATCAGCTTTATGTTAGTCGACTGAAGCCATAATAGCGTTAAATAATCTTTAGATCATCTTTTTGTACAGTACAATGCCTACCTCATTTGCCAGCAGCTGCTAATAAATTATCAATAGCCGCCTTTGCCTTATAATAAGGGTTTAATTGTCCCGTTGCGCTATCTAATCCAATCCAAGCCTGGCGAATAACGCCTCCCTGATCGATAACATAGGTGGTAGGATAACCCATCACTTGAAATGAATTAGCCAGGCCCAGGGCTCCGGCTACCACCTTAAAGTCAAAGCGATTCTGCTCAAAAAAAGCGGGCTGTAAGCGATCCGCTTTGTCAGTTGAAAAGCCAATAAAAACAACATTCTTTCCTTTGTATGCCTCCACTAGCTTATTCAAAGCAGGCATTTCAGCTCGACAAGGGGCGCAACTCATAAACCAGAAATTCACCACGACAATCTTCCCCGCTAAGGAAGCCGCGTCATACGACTCACCGCTTAGGGTTTTAAAAGGGAGCAGAGGCGCTTTTTGACCTTTAACACATTCCTCCCAATCACTATAAGTCTGCCTAAGCTTTTGATAAGTGGGATCTAAGGCGGGAAACAGGGATTGGCTGTTAGGCGATTTACTCTCTATTATCTTCTGTCTATTCTTGTGTAATGTCTCCGAACAGAGTTTAATGGTGTCCGTACTTTGAGCATACGAGATAGAATTCCCTGTGTGAAGTAAACAAATCAACACAGCCTGGAATATCGGTAGATAGATAAGGGGGAAGGCACGCATGGGCCAAGATATTTAAGTAACTACTCATTCCGATAACGCGGAAAGATTGCCGTCATTTTATAAACCCCCGGTAGGTTTTTTTGGCATAACGCCATTGCCTCAAAGGAAGGTTTTACGCCGACGGAACCGTTGACGTTTACTTGTTTATAAACATGGCTGCTGACTTTTTATAACACGGGCAAAATAGTATCGTGCATACCTGTCTAGGGGTATCATTTTCCCTAGTTCTATAAATGGGAAAGGGGCATAAGAGCAATCCTGAAGCGGCTCGCGCCAGCTACATCACGGACCCGCTTTGCGCCAAATAAATAAGCTACTTTACCATCCGTATACCCTAATGAATACAGGCCAAACTGACTCTTTAGCTTTAGCGATGACAGAACCCGGTAGGAAACCTGAGCATGTGATTTGATGCGCAAATAAGTGGCCCGGTCATAAGTGACAAACCAAATCGTCCGATTATGATTGCTGTCGTTGATCAGCTCCGGTAGTGTAACCGCTTGTACCCCTCCCGTATTGCCAATTGCTTTTCGGCAGCGGTGGTATACAATTGAGCTATCCGATTTAACGACGGGTAGGGAAAAGCCTTCTGATAAAATACGATCAGGACGATCAGAGGCTCTATACACTTGTTTAAGGAGGGCTAAGGTCACTGGCTGGCAATCCTGGGCAGAAGCACCCCAGGCCGACAACAAAGCAATCTGAAGCAGAAGGGCGCGTATCATAATCAAATCCGAGTAAAGAGTAGAGCCCATTAAACCCGTTTCATGGGCCGGATAAAATAGTACGACGACTGATTGGTTACCAAGGCTTTATCAAAAATAGTAAATAGATCCTCATTAATTACAAGGAGTCTGCGACCGCACCGGCCGGTGCGGGACCGGCAAGTAGTTGGGGCTGACTGTCCGTACGTGGGCCCGGCCCTGAAAATAGGTTTTAAATTTCCCTTTCCAACTCCATAGCGTCAGCAATGACTACCTTCATGGACGAACCCCCAACGCACTCAGCCGTTCGGGTGGTTCGCGTACAACGGCCGGTACGGCCGCTAGCCGCTTAGCGGTGCGGTCCCACTCCGATTCAAACGAGTGTTGCTTATTAGATTCGCAGATTGAATGAGTTTAACCTTTATTGAATCAGCCCATGAAAAGGTAAGAATCGTGGGGACTAACCTATTTTGTCCCTTTACGTATAATCACTACAGCGACAGGTGGGTCCATCAGCAAGGACGGCTTCCCAGTTACCAGTTAACCAAGCCTTATCGTTTGCCTTCACCCATTAAACTCAATCCCATGAGGCCTTGGCCATGGACGCCTTTCTGATGGATTAAAACCTTGAATTTACAGCCCATATCCAGCAATAAGCGATGACTGATCGTTGCGATGTGGCGGGCGGCTTGTAGGATGTTGGGCTCCGCTGAGAAGAAGGCTCGTATCGACTCGTTAAAGCCCAAGGCCAACAAAAAATGGCCTTGATCCGTCAAGCCACTCTCTGTCAGACCCACTTTAGCGCCCCAGTGCCGTAGCGCTGAAAAATTAACGTAAGTTGTTATGTCCTGGGTGCCAATATGCTCATACAGACGTTGGTTGGTGGTATGGTTGCGGTAGCAACGCAGGGTGCCCTGACTGCGGCCTGGCTGGTAGAGATCTACTGATTCATACCCGTAATCAATGGTCATTACATAGCCCCGCTGTAAGTGGCTGGCAATGGTTTCGATCCAGCTCAGGGCCTGTAGGTTTATTTCAGTGCGAAAACCGGGGGGTAGTGTAACGGCCAGTTCATCCAGATAATGGCTGAGTTCCTCAGGAGCTGGTTTGAGTAGCTCCTGGAAGCCTGTAGTCAAGTTATAGTCAACAAATACCTCCATGAGCTGCTGGTCCATAACCACGGGATGAACTGCAAAGGTATCAATCAGCTCATTGGAGAGGATACAGCCAATGAGGTCGGGTATCTCTTCCAGCGAATCATGCCAGCTCACTTTTTCGCCAAGATGGCTCTTTTCAATGGCCCGCATAACGGGGCTTTTTTCGATGATGCAGTACCGTAGCTGATCATACAGGCGGTGATTCTGTTTGAGGTACGCAAGGATGTCGCGGCACAAGACACCGGTGCCCGCGCCATATTCAACAATAGTGAAGGGTGGTTCTTCGAGTATGCGCCACATCTCTTCGAGCTGTTTGCCGATCAGGGTACCGAAGACGGGCGTCAGACAGGGGCTGGTATAAAAGTCACCCGTGGGGCCAATTTTTGAGCGGGGGGAGGTATAATAGCCTAGGTCCGGATAGTAAAGACACATGTCCATGAAGGCCTCAAACCGAAGGGGCCCCTGCTGGCGGATACGTTGGATAATGTTGTCAGAAAGGGTCATAGCCTGGCTCAAACAAGCAGTTCTACATGCGTTGCAAATAGCTAGTAGTAAGCAGCAGAGTCAGGGTATGCTGACTGCTAGCGATCGATCTCCACCCGCTAGCGTGTGCTGTTTACCACTATATCTGATGACTCAAATTCGTTTATATACGACTAGTTAAGCACTCTACACCTCAGACAATATCTCTCTAAATCTGAACAACTCAGCAGATTTTTGATGAGTACGTGCATGGCCACCAAAGTTAGAAAACGGCCTTGCGCCAAGGGCTAGTCTAAAACTTGACATTCGTAGACTCCACCGTACAACTGAACTAGTCCTGTTGAGTCATTCAATTCACTGAGTCCTCTACATGACAACGCAACCTTAGCCCTATCAATCCATCACCTGTTCCTCAACAAGTAGTCACCTTCCTGTGGGAAATTAATGTAGAGGACAGGTATACACTTTATAGGCATAAGGACCGAACCTATAAAAGGGCAAGGAGGGGCATACTATCATCTTCATCGATCCCCACTATATCTCCCAGCCCGTGCCCCACGATCATAAGCAGTTGGATCGGGTGTTCGATAACCTCCCCATTGCGCTCAGGCAGGCATCACCACGCTGTATCTTAAAAAATCTGATGTGATTCCATCGAGCAGTCTATCCTAGCAAGAAATGGGTAGATGATGAGGTAGAAATTCGCGTTGGCGACAATGGCCCGGGTATTCCTGACATGGTGAAACAGAAAATATTCCAGTCTTTTTTTACTACTAAGCCTACGGGTGAGGGTACGGGCCTGGGCTTGTCGCTAGCCTATGATATCATCACCAAAGACCATGGCGGAGCGATGACAGTAGAAACCAAGGAAGGGGAGTTTACCGAGTTTATCATTACGCTACTCAGGACCTGATCCTGCCTGACAAAGATCAACTCGTCAAGAAAGTTTGCAGTAGCTTAATTATATAAGATTGATGATACAACTACCTGTTAGGCCTCTTGTAGATAGATTGGAACAGGAACCATCCCATAACTAAGCTATAAGCCATAAACTTGCCCGGTACTAAAAGAACGTGTAAATACACTAGCCAGCGGTTAAAATTATCCGAGCTACGAAACGGATTATCCACTACACCACCCAACAAGCCCAGGTTCGAGTAATCAGGCCTAGCGCTCAGTCTATAGCTGGTCAATACATAGAGACTCAATCCGCCCAGCCTGAAAAGGATTTGGCTAATATTGAGGAAGGGCCAGTCATTAAATACCCACATTAAACTTACCTCACCTAAGACAATACCCAGTATGATGGCTAACCAAATCATCCATTTTTTAGGCGGCTGCTCATCATCGGGTTCTGGCACATCAACTTCTAGCTTACCTACTGGACCTGGATTATCTGATTCCAGGAACCACTCTAAAAAGCTCATAGCAATATCGTTGATACGAATGTTAAGACTTAGCCATAAGGCAATGCCTTAGTCGGTAATGAGTGGGGCAATGGAAATAGTATTGATTAATAATAACCTCAGATTTACAGATTGGTGATTATACAACACTTAATGGACTTTGAAATGCCTGCTTTTTGCTTCTATTTAGGAGTTCTGATAAGTCAATCTACCTTTGGTCAGCAATGGACTGCTGTACAGAACCAGAACCTCATAAACTATAAACATATCTAGTCAAACAGGCCCCCGATTTGAGTCTGGGGCCTGTTTGACTAGATATGTTTACCGCTTGATAATCTTCACCGTCTGGCTCTGGGTACCGCTGCTGGCCCGCAGCAACAACAAACCCGGCCCTGCCTGACCAAGATCGAAGACTTGCCGCTCACTAACCCCAGCCTGCTCCACCAACCGGCTCTCCACTAACCGGCCCTGCCCATCCACTAAGCGCAGGTTCAGCCACTGGCCTTCCACACCCCCTACTTCCACTATGGCCTGCTCGCCAACCGGGTTGCCCAGCACCACTACGCTCAACGAGGCTACTGGTTCACCAACGCCCATCCGCGCCCGCCCACAGGCGGCTTTCAGGTCCCAGACGTAGCTCACCGTCACCCCATTCTGGCGGGCCATCAGGGTGAAGGGCTGCACATCATTGGCCGTGCGGGAGTCGCGGTCAACAAACTGGTTAGGGTTAGTGGTCCAGCCGGTGATACCGGCGGCTGCATACTCGATAAGAGACCCATGGCCCCCGCTGGTGCGGAAGGTGATGGCTCCGCTGCCACAGTCATAGTTGTTGGTACTGCGAATCAACTCCGTTGCCTGAGCTGATAACTGAGAATCCGCTTCCAGTACCCACAACAGGATATGGGTATCGATAAGTAAGCGCATTACATGTAGTCTTTCAAATCGTCGAGTGGCTCTGTGAAGTCCGGCGCTAGGGTAAAGCTACCTTTCATGGTGCCAAAAGGACGTTCTGCCAACTCCGGTTGATTAAGCGCAACGGGGGGCTTGATGGCCTTGTTTGTTACCGCCATCTGTCGGATGAAAGCCAATACGGCTTTGCCCGTCTCGTCTCGATCATCAATCTCTAGCTGATAAATCATGGTTTTTATTCTTTGTGTCAACTTGTCCTAGCTTAGGCAAGATAACACTTTCCTATAGAAAAAGGGTCACTCGATCACAGGTGGGGTGCTTTGCTTGCCATTTAGATACACCCTATTGCAAATGCAGCCAAAGAGACGTAGTGAAGGTGAACAATATAAAATTTTTGTATTATACTGATATGGCTTGACAACTTAGTTCAATAAAATCCTCCAAAAAGTGAACACTTAATTTAACCCCCTGACTTTTACGATCTGCATTGTATGAGTCTGAAAACGTTCACGAATAGGTTGCCTTTTCTGAACGCTAACTATAAAAAGTACAAATACTGAATTTGTATACTTGGGTGAGCTTCGTACAAAGAATATCGGTAAAGTACAACCGTTGCACGATGCAACTCGGATAAAGAGCTACTTTCTTACATAGTGCAATGTGGTTTATCCACTAATCGAACGCTTAGCCATAAATTAGGCAATAGTGATATCCGATTAAAGCGATGAAAACATGAACAGCCGCCTTCTTATTAGCGCGTCAGCCGATAGAGGAACAAGGCAGCCTATTGATTCTTAATAATCTTGAATCGTTCCGTTTTCGCTTCGCCTTCACTCACTAAGATATAAGCGCCCGGTGGAAAGGCAGACAGATCGAATACCTCCAGACTGCCCGCTCGTTTTTCTTGCTTCAGTACCTTACCTTGCATATCGATCAGTTGATACGATTGATACGCAAGCGCTGGATTGAAGAATACCTTCCCATTGAGCGTAGGGTTCGGGTAAACCATCACATTCGCCCCTTCGGCTTCAAGCGCAGCAATCCGGGCATTTCCGGTTTGATCATAAGGGCCAAATAAGCCAGCAATTGTGCCGCCGATGCACTTCAGCCGCCCCACCACAAATTCGCTGTAGTCAGCAATATACATATATCCTGCGGGGTCTGTTCCGGGTAATACGCCATACCTGAACGTTGACGAAGAGGCTGCTGAGCCATTTTTATATACCCAAGCCCCGTTTGCCGTGTAACTAGGTGCTTTAGGAATGGCGTAATGTCCATAAGCTACAGTTCCGTTCAGCGTGGATTTAACGGGATTACGTTCATAACTAACTGGCAAACCACAATCGTCGTTGATAACAATTGTTTGATAACTATAATCATACATGGCTCCGTAAGGACCATAATAAGCGTTTTGAAATCCGCTGAAGTCAACTACTTTCTTCCAATAATGACGAATGGATACAGGATTGCTGACCGGAATCTCGTTTGTTGCTTTTAGGGTCCAGTAGCGATTCTGGAGATTGGTCGTTGCCTTTAAATAGTCGTTAGGCTGTACATTGTAACTCAAGAGTGTAGCTCCTGGTTGACCCTGTAATTTAAGGTCGAATAAGTTATCCCAGGCCTTGCCAATATTATTGCCATTTTTCTTAATAGATAATAGCAGGTTAGCCTTATCATCGGTATAATGAGTCCAGCCATCAAGGCCGGTGCACTCACAGACGGCCTGACGGGTTGTATTGTCGGTTGGGGGAATAGCAAAAAAATTGCTGTCTTTTATGATCGTGAACTGATCGATCACCGCTTGGTTTTCATCGATAAATTTGGCATCCAGCCGATTATCTTCTACTTCTATATACATCGAGCCGCTAGTTAAATAGTGCGATTGCTGCATGGCCTTATGGGGCCACTCGGCTCGTTTTGTGGGGGGATAACTCTCTAGACCTCCCCCCGATCCGTTCACCACATAGACGGTGTAGTTTTTGGGGTCGCTACCGTTTTTGTAATAAAAACAGGATCCCCCATCTGCATTGTTGCCGGTTCCATCGCCATTGTTGCCGGCTGTCTTATCAAAGGTACCACTTGATCGCCCGTTGTTGCCAGGGGGGGCGTTATGAGTAGCCATACTAAACGTTGATGATGTGCTGGTGTGGCCATTCAGGGGGCGCGATCGCTCATAGGTATGGCTGTGGCCTGTTAATACCAGGTCTACTTTGTAGGCATCCATAATGTTCACCAGCTTTGCCCGAACGTTTATTGATTCAGGATCGGTATCCGAGTTCTTCGATCCCATTGTATAAGGGGGATGATGAAAAAAGACGACAGTCCACTTGATGCGAGAGTCTTTGCGGGCAGAGTCCAAATCCCCTTTTAGCCATTCTAACTGCTTACTTCCCGAAGGGAAAATCTCCGTAGTACTGGCTGTCTCATACCCATACGTATCTAGACTTACAAAATGAATATTGCCGTGATCGAAGGAGTAGTACTCCTCCATCTGGGAATGCTTGCCATTGCCGGCCTTTTCGCCAGCCGTCATGTTGTTCA